>CAUEKH010000162.1 GCA_959018155.1 uncultured Hungatella sp. | reverse complement strand
AACAGATGCAGGGCATGGGATACCAGAGTCTTCGTCTTTCCGGTCCCCGGACCGGCGATGACCGCGATGGAACGGGCGATGGCGGTGGCCGCTTCCTGCTGCTTTTCATTTAAGGACTGGGGGGCGGTTAAATCCTGGGGTCCGCTTAAGCCCTGAATTCCGCCTAAGTCCTGAGTTCCGCTTAAGCCCTGAATTCCGCCTAAGGCCTGAGTTCCGCTTAAGCCTCGGATTCCGCTCAAACCCTGAGTTCCGCCTACCAGACTATCCTCCCGGGTCAGGGCCGTTTCCTTCAGGCCAGCCAATTTGTCACTTTCTCCGTCTCCCGCAACAGGTTTCCCACAATTCTTAATCCCTGTCTTATCCTCCGAAGCAATCCCTGCCTCCCCCGCTCTCTCAACCGCTTCCGACGCGCCACTCATAAAGCCCTGTTCTTCCATCCCTGAAAACAGGCTCATCTGGCCGTCTACCGAATCTATTTCCATCCGGTTGAATAAGCGGATAGTTCCGTATTCCCCATCGTATCCCGGCTGGCGTTCCACCCGTCCTTCTCTTAAACGGCGGATTCCCTCTGAGACAAGGTAACCGGAACTTTTCCGAATCTCTTCCACCGGAATTTCCCTTAAAATAGAAAATTCCGGGCCCAGTTCACGCAGCATGGACTGATACTGCTGTTCCACCTTTGCGCTGGCGGCGGAATGGCCGGTGGAGGCTGCAATTACCTCGGGAAGCGGCACGAGACTTTCAAACGGTTTTGCTTTTGGAAGGACAAAGCCTTCCTCCCTGTCTGCAAGCTGTTCTACGCGGTGGGAAACGCCAATAGTCAGCTTTCTGCCGCAGACAGGACATTTTCCACCGTACTTTTCCGCTTCCAGCGGGCTTAAGCAGAGATGGCACTTCCGATGTCCGTCAAAATGGTATTTTCCCTCTTCCGGGAAGAATTCTATCGTTCCCTCCAGCCCGTCTCCCGTTTCAATTGCCCGGGACAGCCCGTTATAGGACAGTTCTATTTGGAACAGATTGGCTTCGCGCCCCAGCTTGGCCGGCGAGTGGGCATCGGAATTGGACACCAGCTGGTATTTATCGAGAGCGGACAGCCTCCAGTTCATCGGCGGATCAGAAGAAAGTCCCGTTTCCATGGCATGAATATGAGGAGTCAAATCCTCAAAACACTCCTCCACCGTATCGAAACCGGAAAATGCGCCAAATAAGGAAAAATGCGGCGTCCAGATATGCGCCGGAATATAGACAGCCTGAGGGCAGAGTTCCAGCGTAATCTCCAGCAAATCCCGGCAGTCCAGCCCCAGAATCGGGCGGCCGTCAGAATGAATATTTCCTATCGTCTCCAGCTTCCCTGACAGAATCTCCGCCGCCTCCAGCCCAGGCAGAAGAATCAGACTGTGAACCTTGCGCACCTTATCATTTTTCTTGTAAATTGAACTGATTTCCCCGGTCACCACAAATCTCGGTCGAAAGGAGTCGATGCCCGGGCCGTCTTTCAGCCGATACTCATCCTTTAAAACGTAAAAACCATCCTCGGCAGGAATCAGTTTCTCTCTCAGTTCCTCCCGCCACGCCGGATGGGTAAAATCACCGGTTCCGACAATCGAAATTCCTTTTCTCCTCGCCCATAAATCGAGGTATTCCGGAGTGCCATCCCTGCTGGTTGCCCGGGAATAGCGGGAATGGATATGTAAATCTGCTATGTACATTATTTTCACCTGCTTTTATCCATGACTTGCCTGTAATTATCTGCCTCTGTGTTTCTCCTTCCTCTTCTGCTGTTTCAGCAGAAAAGCTTGCTCCTTTTCCGCTTCTTTCCCCTCACGCTTTTTAATTTTCCGTTCTTCTTTCGACTGCTCACGCTGCAGATTTAACGCCTGCTGCGATTTCGTTCCCGTTCCGTGAGATTCAAGCTGCTTTTTAACCATACGGCGCATTCGTTTTGGATTTATCTTCTTCTCCTGGGCTTCTTTATCATCTACAGAAGGGCTGAAGTGAAGATTTCCCCAGTTCTGCAGAAGGTACCGGGATATCTCGTAATCCTTCGGCTCCGCTCCAAATGTAATTTTACACGCCTCTAACCGTCCGTCAGAAACGCGCTCATAAATCCCAATCCAGAATACACCATCAAAATAAACTGTCAGCCTGCTTTCGTTTTTTTGCATAAAAAACACTCCTCGCTTTCTTCAGCAAAGAATGGACAACCGAGGAGGCAGGTTACTGACAGTTTATGGTAACTGTGCCCGGACTACCGGCCGGGACTGTGTTTTTTTCTCTGCGTTATTTAATTTCCATTTTATTCTAACTCTCCTGCAGCTATTTTTCAAGATTTCCGGCAATTTATTGCGCTCAAATCTCTCACTTGCTGCTGTTCACGCTTTCCTTGCAACTTCACAGAACAAAAATCCGTTCCAGGCACCCGTGTTCCGCGCAATTTTCCATTTCAGCCGCGAAATTTTCTCCATCGTATAACAGATATTTGTAGAGGCGCTTTCCCTCCGCAGAATCCGCCCCTGTCATTCGATACAGAATCTCGCCGATTGCCGCCACAAGTTCTTGCCGGCTCTTTCCCCGTACCAGCCGCCCTTTCTGTTCCCGTTCCCGGATCTGAGACCCATATTCAGAGAGCGTTTTTCCAATCATTTTATGGCGGGCCGTATTTCTCATAATTACAGAACTCAGGTTATAAACCGCATCCCCATCATCGGAACTGTAAGCGTTGAGAACACGCTCCACATATTCCTTTGAAAATGCTCTCAGAAACTTCTGCTCCAGCCAGATACATGATAAATAGCGGTATATCCTGTCTACCCCTTTCATTCTTCCCAGAGGGCAGAGCACCGGATAATCCAGCGTAAGCAGCTCATTCTGGGGGCAGAATCTGGCGTCATAATGTTTAAAGAACTCCGGCATCCCTTTTACGATTGTCTCCTCACAGCAAATATTACCGTACGACTCGAATTCTTCCAGAATAGAATGGTAAAGCCTCCTGGCTCTGCCGACCTTTTCCACCACTTTTTCATAACCCCTTTGGTAAGCAGACCACAGTTCTCCATCTGTTTCCGTCTCCTTTGCCAGCGGACTGGAAACGGCGGTGGTACGTTCTGTCTTTGTGGCTCCTTTTTCCGATTCTTCCCCCTCTTTCAGGCAGTAGATTACGGCCCCCATCAGCTGTGACGCCGTCTCATAAGTTACGGAAGTGCTGTCATTTCCTGTATATCTCTCTGTCAGCTTTGCAACGACCGGGAGAAGTTCTTCCATCGAATAGTGCATAAATCCGTCCCTCCTATCCTAACAGTTCATAATACACCTGGAGAAAAAGTTCCTTATCCCATCGCATTTCTTCCGAGAATCTTTCATACTCGCAGCTTCCGCCCGACTGTATAAAATCATCATAGCCGGCCCGCACCGCCCTGGCAAACCGTTCCAGACACGTCTCTTCCAGATATTCCACCGAGCCGCAGCATACGTCATCAAACTGTTCCCTCATAAAGGTAATCAGTTCCTCGTCCGTCAGATTTTCATTCGCCTCATTCTTGTACAGATAAAAGACTTCCTGTAAATCTGCCAGAGTGTCGGCAAACTCATCCTGAGTGATATAATCCGAATCACAAAAAGCTTCCATCAGCGCAGGCAGTATTCCACCCCCAAATTCCACACGTCCCTGCTCCATCAGCGCCTCTTTCCGGCAGGTTAAAAGCTTAAGCGCCTCTTCTTCAGTCAGAACCAGACCGTACTGAGCCGACTTTTCATTGCACGATAAAAGCCTGGACAATTCTTTCTTCTGCTGCCCTGCTGCAATCAGTTCATACCATTCTTTCTGCATAATCTTACCTCCCCTTTTGTGGTAAGAACTGATTCTACGCTCTTTAAAGAATGAATACAAGACTTTAAATCATCGTATTTTTATGGTATAATAGAAACAGTTGGAGAGGTCCTTTCGGGCCTGCTGAGAATATATGCCTGGACACTTAGCGGGGTCTTCCACGAACTTAGTGACCATGGTATCATAAGGATGTAAAAAAGACGGGACTTAATTTCTGTTTCCCGTCTTTTTATCTGTGTCGTATCCAGGGCGTAAAGTAACCGTCTGTCCCTATAATCCCATCTTTGTCAGCCGCTTCTCAAAGCTGTTCTCCGACTGAATCTCATTCGTTACAAACTTCCCATCGTAAAACAGGGCATACGTTGTAAATGGATTCGGTGAATTTCTGGCCTCCTCTGCATTCTCAAATCGGACTGTCCTGATGGTAATTCCCCTGTTTTTTGCATACCCGGTCAAAACGGGGACGTATTTGGCCGTATGAGGGCACTGGTGTGTGTAGTATAAAACCCAGCCTTTTTCCTCTGTCACTCCGTATTTTGCGCATTCCTTCAGATATGGGATACTCTTATTTCCATCCGCCTGAGAAGGAAGAGATTCCGGGGCTTGTCTGTTGTCTTCCTCGAACGGAAGATAAAGGAGTTCATAGTGGGGCTCTGCTGTATCTGCCGTCTGAAACCCTCTGTGCCGGAAAAAGCCGGGGTCGGAAAGGTAAGGCATCTTCTTTCTGGAGGACAGCGCGACCAGCCCTTTCCTGCCTTTTTTCTTTGCGTCGGCAATGCAGTAATCCAGTAACTGGTTCCCGTAGCCCTGTCCTTTAAACTGCCCCGCAACCCAAAAACAGTTAATAAAAAGATATCCCGGCGCTTCGACAGGACACCACGCATACTCCGCCGGAATGTATTCGATAAAAACCTTCCCTCTGACGTCCAGTTTTATGAATTCGAGTCCCTCTTTTAACCGTTCCTTCAGCCACGCCTTCTTGGCCGAGACACAGTTCTCGCCCTTCTTTTCTGATATCGCGCAGCAGATATGCTCTCTGTCTATATTCTCAGCGGTAATT
This sequence comes from uncultured Hungatella sp., assembly GCA_959018155.1. Classification (GTDB taxonomy): domain Bacteria; phylum Bacillota; class Clostridia; order Lachnospirales; family Lachnospiraceae; genus Hungatella. Next base: position 1,220 of record CAUEKH010000162.1, on the reverse strand, counting down.
CTTACCAGTTCCATCTTCTTCCTCCATAATCAGCAGACGTCTGCAGTTCTCACTTTAACCCGATATAAATATGAATCTCCGCGTCTTCCACACTGCTGTCCTGATATTCCTCAAAATCTGCCAGAAAAGCCCGTTCCAAATCCATCTGCCACAGCTGCTGCCAGAACTCCATGACCGCATACTGTACATGGCCCTTTACCACAAACTTTGCATACCTTCCGGCTGGAATTCTCTTCACGGTCATCCCCTCGGGAATTCCCTGTTCTACGCTCTCAGGAGTTATCTCACAGGCCACTGTCATGTTGTAATCAGCAGTCTCATCCCCTTCATAATCTGAATAGATTCCAAGAACTCTGTCTTTCTTTCCCGCCGGGATCTTCTCGTAGAAACCTTTTTGATAAAAAGCTTCCCACAGTCCGCCTATCACACTTCCCATATCAGGGGCGCTGTTATTCGTCCTGGCGGTTACTCCCATCACTGTCTTTTCCTGTAGTGTCACAATCTCATAATCCATCGTGGTATCCTCTCTTCTCTGGCTGTTCTTCTTATTTCTTCTACAGGATATCACAGCAAACATGACAGCTGTATGTCATCTTCTGTAAATTTTACAAATCTTTTCTGCGAGAACCGCGAACTCTTCCCGCAGAGATTCCGGCTCTGTCAGTTCCGCCTGGTCGCCCATGCTTAAGAGCCAGCCAAATAAATGGTTCTTATCAGAAAATCCCGACTTAAAAAGCAGTTTTCCATCCCCGCGCTCTTCGAAGCTGTCCACTCCGTATTCCTCTATCAGTCTCCATCTCATCGCAGAGTCACAGACAACAACCGCGTAGAAACAGATGGGGAATGCCTTATCCGGAGACATGTCATAGTCGGGAACGTCCCGCTTTTCAAAATGTTCCTCCAGACACTTCAGATCGAGAATACGGTTCAATTTGAACAGCCGGTAATCTTCCCGATCAGTACAGTACCCCCACACATACCAGGAGGACCACTGGAAAACAAGAAGGTACGGCTCGATTTTCCGCTCTCCCTCACTGTTCGGGCCATAGTACCGAAAGCTGATATAATTTCTTCCGTCGACAGCCGACTGAATCAGTTCAATCTTGGGCGCCAGCGATGATTTATACCAGGAAGACAAATCAATCAGGATGTGATCCGTGGAAGCCAGCACAGAAGAATTCCCTACTGAAAGCTTCTCCATCAGCTGTTGATATTTGTTC
>CAUEKH010000161.1 GCA_959018155.1 uncultured Hungatella sp. | reverse complement strand
AAAAAATAGAACTGAGAGCAGAGAATCCGGTGATTTTCTGCTCTTTTCCTATTCTGATCGATCGGGAGGAAAGTATGTTTGAATTTATTATGGAAGATATGATAGATGCAATCCAGTACATACCGGCCGGCGCTGCCGCCGGTCTGTTTGTCTGCGTCATACTCTGTTTCCGGGCGAGTGTGAAAAACAGGCATTGCCGGCGCGGTTCTGAACGGAGGTGGAAGCCGCCGTATGTGGCGGTATTTCTGATGACGGTTTATCTGGTGGTGCTCAGCTGGCTCGTCTTTTTCAACCGGGAGGTCGGTTCGAGAGACGGCGTTACACTGGAACTGTTCGGTACGATCGGTAAGGGAATCAGGGGAAATTCATTTGTTACGGAAAATATTATGCTGTTCGTTCCTTTCGGGATTCTGGCGCCTCTGGTATGGCCGGTGTTCCGAAGAGGCTGGCTCTGCGTGCCGTTTGGCGCCGTCTGCAGTGTGGCGATAGAAGGGATTCAGTATCTCACAAAACGGGGATACTGCCAGCTGGATGACGTGGTGATGAATACGATTGGTATGCTGATTGGCTGGATTATCTATCGGATTTTCCGGTGTTTTTCTTTCCATTGCCGGATATAATCCAGCTGCTCTTCGTCATCCTTTTCGCGGTCATTTCCTCCTGCGGCGATGACAGAGTAGCAGAGAAAGGCGCATAGTAAAAATAGTACAATGATAATAAATGCTGTAAGCATATGCAGTACTCCTTCCGGATAATCCTTTTCATTGAGTATTTCCAGAAACCATTATATAATGAAGTATATTCAATTTTCAATTGTATATTCAACTGGACAACAGATGAAAATTTTACAGAAGGGCGGTGCAGCCATGAACGGCTATTACACATCCGGAGAATTTGCGAAAATGGCCAACGTTTCCATTCGGACGGTCCGATACTACGACAAACAGGGGCTTTTGAAGCCGGCGGCAATGAGTGAAGCGGGGTACCGCCTCTATACGGATGCGGATTTTGCCAGACTGCAGAAAATTCTTTCTCTGAAATATCTGGGCTTTTCCCTGGACGAGATTCGCTCGATTACGATTAATGATGATGACAATGATTACGTGGAGGAGTCCATCCACCTTCAGCTGAATCTGGTCCGGAAGAGAATTGAGCATTTGAAACTGGTGGAACAGACGCTGGAGGAAACGGCCAGGCTGGTGGGAGAGAACCCGGCTGTCGACTGGAACAAAATCCTGCATTTAATCCATGTCACCAATATGGAAAAAAGCCTGGTAGAACAGTATAAAAATGCCGCCAATATCAACATCAGAATTGAACTGCACAAGAAATATGCCACCAATCCGGAGGGCTGGTTTACCTGGCTCTATCGCCTGCTCTCGCCGGAAAATGGGGAACGGATTCTGGAACTTGGCTGCGGAAATGGTGAACTGTGGCGTACCAATGGCCATCTCATCCCGCCTGAGGTGTCCGTCTGCCTTTCTGACGTATCTGAAGGCATGATTCGTGATGTGAAGGAAAATGTGGCCGGACTTCCGGGAAATTTTTCTTTTCGCGTTATCGACTGCCGGAAGATCCCGGAACAGTCGGAAAAGTATGATAAAATTGCGGCGAATCACGTCCTGTTTTACGTAAAGGAGCTGGACCGGGCGCTGGAGGAAATCCGGCGCGTTCTGAAGAAGGATGGCATTTTTTTGTGCAGCACCTATGGTCGGGAACATATGAAGGAAATCAGCCAGCTGGTAAAGGAATTCGATTCGCGGATTGCGTTATCGGAGGTCAACCTCTATGATGTGTTTGGGCTGGAAAATGGCTGCGAGATTCTGGAACGCCATTTCGACTCGGTGGAAAAAGTGGTGTATGACGACCATTTAGAGGTCCGGGACGCGGGAAATCTGATGGAATATATTCTCTCGTGCCACGGGAACCAGCAGGAATTCTTAAGCGACCGCTACGAGGAATTCCGCGATTTTCTGGAACGGAAGATGGAAAAACGGGGATATATCAGGATTACGAAGCAGGCGGGAGGATTTATCTGCAGGAAGGGGTGATGAAGATAATTTGACTTTCTTACAGATTATGAAACTCGAAATTGCAATGATTTTTGACGCTTTGGTGCATAAATTTCCTATGGCAATATAAAACGATAATCTCTCTGCTTGTCGCAGATAGAAAAGCGTGATTTTACGGAAAGGGTACCACTTTCCTGTGCTTGCACCGTTTATCCCGACATCAGGATAACCGCAGCAAGTATAGGAAGAGGGTACCCTTTTCCGAAAAACTTGAGGATGTTCCCAAAACCTTGCGTTTAGCAAATGTTTACCAAGAGCGTGTTCCGAATGAATTGGAAAATTGATAGAGAATAATTTGAACTACAGTAATGCAAAAAGAAGGGACAAACTTATGAAACATTGTGGAACTCAAAGAATAGAAACTGATAGATTAATTTTAAGAAGATATGTGAATGAAGATGCTGCTGCGATGTATAAAAACTGGGCTTCAGATAAAGTGGTCACAAAATATTTGACGTGGCCACCCCATTCAAGTCAGGAAATCAGCCAGGGGGTAATAGATGATTGGGTAAATAAATATTCCAATGAAAATTATTATAACTGGGCAATTGTATTGAAAGACAATGGCAGCGAACCGATTGGTAATATTGCCGTAGTAGATATGAAAGAAGATATTTCAATGGTACAGATTGGTTATTGCATTGGAAGAACCTGGTGGAATAAAGGAATTACATCGGAAGCATTAAAAGCTGTTATGGACTTTCTTTTTGATGTAGTAGATGTAAATCGAGTTGAATCAAGACATGACCCAAGAAACCCCAACTCAGGTAAGGTTATGAGAAAATGCGGAATGAAGTATGAGGGAACCTTACGTAGTTCTGATAGGAATAACCAGGGAAATTGTGATGCTTGCTATTATGCACTGTTAAAATCGGAATTTATCGGAGAGGCTGAATGAACAACGCAGAAAATAGCAGAGCCACCGGCTCTTGTTAAGGATGAAATGAACGGGCTGCGCCCGTCGTTGACAAGCCAGATTGCCCCTGCTTCCCGCACCTCAAAGGCCATTTTGTTGCGTAACAATTCCTAATTGTCTGACGCTTTTTTGACGCCTGCGCATACAAAGCGGAGATATAAAGTGATATAAGCAGATTCAAGGCGATTCGTAAAAATTTCAGTCTTTAAGCGGCTTTTCGGTTGGGCTTATAAACACCTTTAAGAAGAAATAAAGTTCAATTCGTCTATTAAATCAATAAAAAATCAAAAAGTGCTTGACCCTTACCTTACGTCACCCTTTATAATAGCAATATGACAGAACAAGACCTGACAGAACAGGGACTGGCAGAGCAGAAAGCTGGCAGAGCAGAAACCTGACAGAGCAGAAAGCTGGCAGAGCAGAAACCTGGCAGAGCAGAAAGCTGGCAGAGCAGAAACCTGGCAGAGCAGAGACTCGACAAGACTTGATAAATCCGGAGAAAATGGTTCGAAGGGCAATTTTCCAGCCGGATCATGCACATAATACAAGTAAGAGCAAAGAATTATTGCTTAGCAGAGCAAAACGTGAAAAGAAAACGCGAAAAGAAAACACGAAAAAACATGAAAAGCACGAAAAAAACGAAAAACACGAAAAACATGAAAAAATACGAAAGGCAGGAGGGAATATTTCTATGAAGGGAATTATCCTGGCCGGTGGTTCCGGCACGAGACTTTATCCACTTACCATGGTGACATCGAAGCAGCTGCTTCCAATTTACGACAAGCCGATGATTTACTATCCGCTGTCGGTTCTGATGAACGCGGGGATTCGGGATATCCTGATTATTTCCACGCCGGATGACACGCCCAGGTTTGAGGCGCTGTTGGGAGATGGAAGCCAGTTCGGGATCCATTTGTCCTATGAGGTGCAGCCTTCTCCCGATGGTCTGGCCCAGGCATTTATTATTGGCGCTGATTTTATCGGGGATGACAATGTTGCCATGATTTTGGGCGACAACATTTTTGCGGGCCACGGGCTGAATAAGAGGCTGAAGGCAGCGGCCAACAAGAAGGAAGGCGCCACGGTGTTTGGATATTACGTGGACGATCCGGAGCGGTTCGGGATTGTGGAATTCGATTCCAATGGCAAGGCGGTTTCGATCGAGGAGAAGCCGGAACATCCGAAGAGCAATTACTGTGTGACCGGACTTTATTTTTATGACAACCGCGTGGTGGAGTACGCTAAGAATTTGAAACCGTCTGCCCGGGGCGAACTGGAAATCACCGATTTGAACAGGATTTATCTGGAAAATGGCGAACTGGACGTAGAACTTCTCGGTCAGGGATTCACATGGCTTGACACGGGAACTCATGAATCTCTGGTGGATGCGACGAATTTTGTCCGCACGATAGAGACACATCAGCACAGGAAGATTGCGTGTCTGGAGGAAATCGCTTACACGAACCACTGGATTACGAAGGACCAGCTTCTGGAGGACATCGAGCCGCTGAAGAAAAATCAGTACGGCCAGTATCTGATGGATGTCCTGGCAGGAAAGTATATTGATATGATATAAGAAGAAAGCAGGAGGAAAGACTCATGAAGATTATTGTTACAGGCGGAGCCGGATTTATCGGCGGCAATTTTGTGCACCATATGGTGAATAAGTATCCGGATTATCAGATTGTCAACCTGGATTTACTGACCTATGCGGGAAATTTGGAGACGCTGAAGCCGGTAGAGGATAAGCCGAATTATAAGTTTGTCAAGGGCGATATTGCGGACCGGAAATTCATTTTCGATTTATTTGAGCAGGAGAAGCCGGATGTGATCGTGAACTTTGCGGCTGAGAGCCATGTGGACCGTTCTATCACGGATCCGGAGGCATTTGTGAGAACGAATGTGATGGGAACCACGACGCTGCTGGACGCGTGCCGTACCTACGGAATTAAGCGTTATCACCAGGTATCGACCGATGAGGTTTACGGAGATTTGCCGTTAGACCGCCCGGATCTGTTCTTTACAGAGGAGACTCCGCTTCACACTTCCAGCCCGTATTCTTCCTCGAAGGCCAGCGCTGATTTGTTCGTTCTGGCATATCACAGGACTTACGGGATGCCGGTAACGATTTCCAGATGTTCCAACAACTACGGCCCGTACCATTTTCCGGAGAAGCTGATTCCGCTGATTATCAGCCGCGCGCTGGCGGATGAGGAACTTCCTGTATACGGCACCGGTGAAAATGTCCGCGACTGGCTTCATGTTTCGGATCACTGTGAGGCCATCGACCTGATTATCCACAAGGGCCGCGAGGGCGAGGTTTACAACGTGGGCGGCCACAATGAGCGGACGAACCTTGAAGTAGTAAAGACGATTTTAAAGGCCTTAAATAAGCCGGAAAGCTTAATCAAATACGTCACCGATCGTCCGGGCCACGATATGCGCTATGCTATCGATCCGAAGAAGCTGGAGACAGAACTGGGCTGGAAGCCGAAATATACTTTTGATACGGGAATTCAGCAGACGATCCAGTGGTATCTCGACAACGAGGACTGGTGGAAACATATTATTAATGGCGAATACCAGAATTATTTTGATAAAATGTACGGAAATCGGTTATAAACAACCGGATATTGAACAGATGTCGACAGACTGCGCCCGCCGCCGGATAAGGGGCGGGCGTTTGGGTTATAAGGGAACCGGTGTGCAGGGCGCGCAGGTGATCAGAGTGGAAAGGATTGATCAGATGAGAGTATTTGTCACAGGGGTAAAAGGCCAGTTGGGCCATGACGTAATGAATGAACTGGAAAAACGCGGCCATGAGGCCATTGGCGTTGATATTGATGAAATGGATATCACGGATGAAGAGAGTGTAAACCGGGTAATCAGGGAAGCCGCGCCGGAGGCAGTCATCCACTGCGCCGCCTACACTGCGGTGGATGCGGCGGAAGATAATCTGGAACTTTGCCGAAAGGTCAATGCGTATGGCACGGAAAATATCGCCAGGGTTTGCAAAGAACTGGATATCAAGATGATGTATATTAGCACCGATTACGTATTTAACGGTCAGGGAACGCGTCCGTGGGAGCCGGATGATGTGCGGGAACCACTGAATGTTTATGGCCTGACCAAATATGAAGGGGAAC
>CAUEKH010000160.1 GCA_959018155.1 uncultured Hungatella sp. | reverse complement strand
ACCTGGAAAATGACGGAGTCAGAGTCCGTTGCCTTACCATTTGGCGATAGCCCATCAACACAACGGTTGTATTATACTATAAGGTTTTCTGGTCGTCAAGCCCTTTTTTGCTATTTTTTTACTTTTTCCACTTATGTATCACAAGCCCCAGCCTGCGGCTACTCGGATTCTGCCTCTGACGGTTCAACAGAAGCCGCCTCCGATGGTTCAGTTTCGGAAGACTCCGTCTTCGGCGGCTCTGTTTTTAAAGGCTCCGTCTCCGTAACTTCCGTTCCCTTTTCCGTCGTCTCTTCCTCCGACTGCGCCTGTGACGGAACCGTCTCCGACGGCTCCGTCACACTTTCACTGCTGCTCTCTGTTGGAGTTTCTTCGTTATCCTCATCATCCGGTTCCGGCGGCACCGTGGATTCTTCATCCGCCTCTCCGTCCCCGAATACCGGTGTCTCAAATGTCCCCTTCACCGTCGTCGGCTTCCCGCTCTTTGGAGAAATACCACCGAGTACAAATGTATATCTCATGCCGCCGGCAAGACCGCTCACGTGGATCTCACACATGGAACTGTCCGTATCCCCAACTCTTGCCGAATACGAATTCCCCTCCTCGTCCTTCACGGACACCGTTGGATTCTTCCACTTTACCCTCGTCTTAAAGTTGACCGTCACAATCCCATTCTCATAATCGGTATAATCAATCTTTACCTTGCCTTCACTTACCGGCTCCTGCTCTTCTGTTGAAGGCTCAGTCACGGTCGGTTCCGGTGTCTCCGGTACCGTAACGGTAGTCGGCGCAGTCTCCCCGGTTGTAACCGGCGACGTCGTCTCCTCTGTGGGGACTTCCGACGCTTCCGCAACCGTCGTCTCCTCAGGCGTCGTCGTCTCTGTCTCAGGATGCGCAGTCGTCGACTCAGCCGTAGTTTTCTCCTCAGATACTACGGTCTTCTCTCCTACCGCAAAGGAACCTTCCGCAATCTTCCCCGCAATTTCTTCCATGGTAAGAGAAGCCAGTTCCCCCATGTCGTCCATGGAAAGCGACGGGTTCTGTTCTATCAGTTCTTTTAAAAAGTATGCTTTTCCGTAGGAAATATGGTATTCATCAGCCAGCAGCCTCACATCTTCTTCTACAATGGCCTGCTGGTCATAGACAACAGCTTCCACCTGGTTCTCCTCCAGAGAGGTCTGGATATCACTCACCACTGCCGAACGCAGGTTTGCAGCCTTACTCACACTGTCATTGGAAACCGTAACGAGAATTGCATTATCAAGATCATCAAGATATCCGTGTGTCACCATGGCGCCGATTACCGCATTCACCGCCACATTCAACTCCACACCCTTTAAATCCATCTCCTCCATAATCTCCTCAGCGTCTTCATTCAGAGGTACTGCGGAGAGAACGCGGTTCTTCCTGTTCACAGACAGTTCCACACTGGGATTGACATCAATCTCAATCACCGAGTCTACTTTTCCATTCCGGTACGTATAGGTGCCTCCCGCCACAGCAATCATACAGAGGCAGGCGGCCGCCACAGTTCCGATAATCTGAAGCCTGCGTCTCATGAGAACCAGGGAGGAAGGATTCTCTCCCCCCTTCTCCTCCTTCGCGGCTGTCTGCGGCGTACTCAAATCTATCTTATCAAGCACATTGGGAGTTAAGTCCAGGACCGCAGACTTTAAGCGCGCTTTGATCTGTCGTCTATTCAGTTGTCTGCGATTTAATCCAGCCATCCTGTTCCTACTCCTCTCTCAAATAATTTTCCAGCTTTTTCATGGCGCGGTTATACTTCGACAGCGCGGTCGCCAGTGGAATCCCAAGCGCTGTTGCAATCTCCCGGTGCTTTAAACCGGCTGTTGCGTGAAGCAGAACAAGTTCACGCTCATCCTCCTTCAGAATCTTTAACGCCGCCGTCAGAACCAGCTTATCCGCAGCCTGTTCTATCTGGGGGCACACTTCGCCACTCTCTTCCCCATTCAAATCATCAAGCGTGATGTCGGAATCATGCTTCTGTTCCCGAAACTTCATATAACACAGATTCCGCGCAATCGTAAACATCCAGGCCAGTGGTTTCCCCTGCGACCGGTAATTAGCTGCCGATGTCCATATCTTCAAGTACGATTCCTGCATGATTTCCTCAGCATCCTGGGGATTCTTTGCTATGGACAGAATAAAGCTGTACATCGAACGGTCTGTATTCTGATATAATTGTCTGAAAGCTTCCTGGTCTCCCTCTCCAACCCGCAAGAGGAGTTCCTCATCGCTTAACCGGCCGTAATTCTCAGGCCCATCAAGGCTCATCATACCCATAAATAACATGGAGTCGATTTCCTTTCTATTAAGTTAATGCAGAATGCCGCCGTCTTATTGCACCAAACGGAAATATTTTTACTTACGACTCCACACCGAAGCCGCTCTCCGTCGTCATCACAAGACAGCACCTGCTATCTCTCTTAGCTACCTTCTCTGTAATCTCATCCTTGAGCTGCTGCTTTTTCTTCCCATCGTAATCCCGAGGAACTACCAGGTCGAAGATCAGATTAATCTGTTTCTGCCCCTCTACAATCCGGAAATCGTGGAAACTCAGCTTCGGATCCACCTCAGCCAGAACCTCTTCCACCATCTTCTTAAACTCCATCACCCGGTTGTCCTTCGTCTCGATGGGATCCATATGGATAACCAGGAAAATCCCAAACCGACGCTGGGCTTCCCTCTCAATCCTGTCTATAATTTCATGGGATATCTCGATATTTACATCATTCGGTACCTCCGCATGGATCGATGCCATACTTCTGGAAGGCCCGTAATTATGTACAATTAAATCGTGACTCCCCACAATGCCGTCAAAACTCTCCACAAAATTCGTAATCTCCCGGTAAATCGCCGGATCTATGGGCTCCCCGATAAGCGGCGCCAGCGTATCCTTTGCGATATTGACGCCGGCCCACATAACAGCCACGGAAACTACCAGACCGACAATCCCGTCAATATTCCAGTGAAAAATACCATAGATAAGGATGGAAAAAATAGTGGCCGACGTCGTACACACATCTCCCAGAGAATCGGCAGCCGTAGCCATCATAACCGCAGAATGAATCCGTTTTCCCAGTTTTTTGTTAAACAGTCCCATCCACAGCTTTACGCCTATGGACAGAACCAGGATTAATATGGAAATTAATTTAAACGTCATTTCCTCAGGATGAAGGATTTTCCCGACCGATGTTTTAAAGAGGGAAAATCCGACCTGAATGACGAGGAAAGCCACGATAAACGCCGAGATATACTCCACCCGGCCATGGCCAAACGGGTGATCCTCATCAGCCGGTTTTCCTGCCATTTTCACCCCGATAAATCCGATGATAGACGAGGCCGCATCCGACAGGTTATTAAATGCATCCGCCATAACGGAAATACTGTTAATCAGCATACCGATCAACAGCTTGGCTGTAAACAGCAGAATATTGCAGCAGATGCCGACCGTACTCGCCATCAGCCCATATCTCGTCCTCACTTCCGTCTTATCTGTCGCCTCATAGTCTTTTACAAACATCCTAACCAGAAAATCTGTCATTTCCCGTCATACCTCACTTCTGCCCTCAATCCTCACCGCCGTAAGAGACGCTCTCCAGAAAAAGTCCCTCCGCAGGCGCAGTAAATCCCGCCGCCTGCCTGTCCTTTTTCATGAGAATCTCCCTCATTTCCTCCGGCTCCCTTTTCCCAAGGCCGACCTCAATCAGAGTGCCGGTAAGGATTCTGACCATGTTATATAAAAACCCGTTTCCTCTGTAACGGATCAGTACTTTCGTTCCTTCCGTCTCAATCGTAATCGCGGTGATCCGCCTCACCGTCGACTTTTTCATCTTCTTATTCGAACAGAAACTCTTAAAATCGTGTTCTCCCAGGAGAAATGCCGCTGCCCGCCGCATCCGCTCCACATCAGGCGTCTCCCCCAGCCCAAAAATGTATTTCCTCTCAAATACATCCTTTCTCGGCGCCGTCTCAATCCTGTATAAATACGTTTTCTCCACCGCATTCAGCCGGCTGTGAAACCGATCCGGCGCAGTCGTGACCGCCGTAACCGCAATATCTTCAGGAAGGTACTGATTTAAGTATTCCCTCACCGCCTCCGGCGTCATACGCAGATCCGCATGAAAGTTGGCAACCTGACAGAGCGCGTGAACTCCGGCGTCGGTTCTGCCGGAACCGTGCACCTCCACCGGCTGGCCTGTCATTTTCCCCAGAACCTCCTCCAGCTTTCCCTGAATCGTGCGCTCCGTATTCGTCTGCTTCTGCCAGCCATCGTACCGGCTGCCATCATACCGGAGGGTCATTTTATAATTTCTAACCACGTTTTTTCTCTCTCCTTCTGTCCAACAGGACAATCGCCGCAATACAGAGCGCCGTACCGAACAAAACGCCTGAACAGTCCAGCCATACATCGCTGATCTGTCCCGACCTCCCCTCCACAAACAGCTGAATGGTCTCATCCACAAACGGCACCGCAAAACCGGACATCACCTGAAATGTAATCCGCCGTTCCCGCTCAAACCCATACGATTTTAAGCAGACTGTCAGCAGAATTCCCAACAGTGTGTACTCAGAAAAATGCGCCAGCTTCCGGATAAAATGTTCCGTAATCACCGTGCCATCCAGTCCCACCGATGCAAACATATTCTGCACCAGGGCAAGCACAGTGCCGCTGTCGGCCGAGGATAAATCAGCCGGCTTTAAGGAATTAGAAAAAATAAACAGAATATATGCGATAACGAGTACCGTCAGCCATCGTTTTCTCTTCATGCCCTCTTCCTCATCATGCCCTTTTTCCTCTTCATGCCTTTTTTCCTCATTATGCCTTCTTCCTCAGAATTCCGCTCTGCTCCACGAGGCCGGCCGCCTCTTTAAGCACTTCCTCATCCTGAACCAGCGCCAGTCTTACGAACCCTTCTCCCGACGGGCCGAAAGCGCTTCCAGGTGTCACCAGAAGCCCTGATTTTTCTACCAGTTCCAGGGCAAACTCCATGGAATCCGTAAATCCCTCCGGAATCTTCGCCCACACAAACATGGTGGCCTCAGGCTTTTCCATCTCCCAGCCAATCCGGCACATCCCATCGCAGAGGGCGTCCCGGCGGCGCTCATACGCTTTCCTCGTCTTTTCCACGCACGCCTGATCCCCTGTAATCGCAGCAATCGCCGCTTTCTGAAGCGGCAGAAACATTCCGTAATCCATATTGGATTTCAAAGTCTTTAAATGGCTGACTACTTCTTTATTTCCAAAGCAGAAACCGATCCTGGCTCCCGCCAGGCCGTAGGTCTTTGATAAGGAGTTAAACTCCACCCCGACCTCTTTCGCCCCCTCAAACCGTAAGAAGCTGCCGCAGGACTTCCCGTCAAATACCAGTTCGCTGTATGCGTTATCATGAAGCACAATGATATCATACTTCTTCGCAAAGGCGATGACCTCCTCATAAAAGCTGTCCGGCGCCATCACAGTTGTAGGATTATTCGGATAAGAAATTACCATGAGTTTTGCCTTTTTGGCAATCTCCTCCGGTATCTCCTTTACATCAATCACATAACCATTTTCTTTTCTCTGGGGCATATAAAAAAGGGTGGCACCCGCAAGCAGCGGACCATCCGCAAAAACAGGATAACACGGATCCGGAACGAGTACAACCTCTCCCTCGTCCACAATGGAGAGCGCTATATGGGCCAGTCCCTCCTGGGAACCTAAAAGAGAACAGATTTCCGTCTCTTCATCCAGCGTTACACCATACCGCCTCTCATACCATTCTGCCGCGGCATGAAGCAGTTCCTTCTTATCATTGATGGCGTATACATAGTTGGCCGGATCGGCTGCCGCTTCGCAGAGCGCATCAGTAATATTCTTCGCCGGCGGAATATTCGGCGCCCCCACGCCCAGATCAATGACCCGTTCCCCGCGTTCTTCCTTCTGTCTTTTTATCTCCAATAATTTCGAAAAAATACCTTCTCCGAAACGTTCCATTCTACCTGCAAACTGCATGGATGAATCTTCACCTCAATCTTCTGAAATTTACATAATGTACCTATTATATTACAAAGAGTCTTATAATACAAGAAATGATGTCAAAAAAATCCCCCGCAAAGTCGAGTTACACCGTCTTTTCAGGGGATTTTCC
>CAUEKH010000159.1 GCA_959018155.1 uncultured Hungatella sp. | reverse complement strand
GTGAAAGAAAATGGCGGCTGGCGGCTTCTGTTCTACCCCGTTCTCGTGGAAGGAAATGCGCTGACAGAGCAGGATGATTTATACGGGCTTTTAAAACTCCACGCCATAGCGGTGGAGAATGGGGAAATGTGTGAGATTGTGCTGCCGGACAGAAGTTTAAAGGCGCTGTCGGCAAAACGGAGTCCCCTTTGCATCCTGGATGAGTATTGTAAAAACCAGGAGGAGGGATATTTGGGAGTTGCCAGGAAAATTGTAAAAGAAGGAACCAGGGAACTCTTTGCCTCCGTTCCGGTGTGCAAGTTTAATAACCTGGAGACTGTCGATATCGAGGAAATTGAAAGCTATCGCACCGTTAAAAACCTTCTGGATGAATATATTTACAATTACGATGAAAAGACGGCTTATGGGGGAGAAAAAAAGCCAATCTCCATCGCGGTATTCGGAACGCCAGGGTCAGGAAAATCCTTTGGGGTGAAGCAGATTGCAAAAGGTCTGGGGCGGTTTACCATCAGCGTGCTGAATATTTCCCAGTATAATTCCATTGAAGAGTTATTTTTGGCGCTGGATGCGGCGCTGCGGTATGAAGACGGGAAGATTCCACTGGTATTCTTTGATGAATTTGACGCGGAACTGAATGGCATTTCCAGAGGTTGGCTCAAGTATTTCCTGGCTCCGATGCAGGATGCGGAGTACACGTTAAACGGTGAGACGAAGAAAATTCCGGGGGCGGTATTTATTTTTGCGGGCGCTACGGCCTGTTCCTTCAAAGAATTTATGCCTGCGGACGATGAGGAAGCGATCCGGACCTTTAAAAATATCAAAGGACCCGATTTTGTCAGCCGGTTAAAGGGAATCCTGAATATCAAGGGGCCGAATCCCATCGTAGTGACCGACCGGAAATATATGATCCGCCGGGCCATGCTTTTAAGAAGCCAGATTATTCTGAACGCAAAGTGCCTTTATAATAAAGAGACTGGAAGTATCGCCATCTCCGACGCGCTGCTTTCCGCGCTTTTGAGAGTGTCGGTATTCCGCCACGGTTCCAGGTCCATTGAATTTCTGCTGGGTATGAGCCGTCTGTCTGGTGTGAAAAAATATACGCCTTCCTGCCTGCCGGTGGAGGAACAGCTGGATATCCATATTGATGTGAAGGATTTTATGAGCAAGCTGACATTTGAGCAGATGATGGGAGGAATGGTAGAACAGTACGCCAGGGCAGTCCATGAGAATTACCGGAAGAAACGGATTGAGGATGCGAATCGCAGGGGATTCAGCCAGGAAGAAATCGCGCGTATGCTGCAGGAAGAGAATATGGCTGAATGGGATTGCTTAAAGGAAAACTATAAAGAAGATAACCGGTCGCAGATCCGTTATCTCGGGGAACGGTTTGAGAAGCAGAACGTGGGAATCGGAATACGCCTTATCACGGAGGGCGCGGCAGATACGATTTCTGATGTCTATGGTCCGATTCTGGAAGTGCTGGCCGAGGCGGAACATGAGCGCTGGGTTCAGAATAAGCTGGAAAATGGCTGGGTGGTCGGAGAACGCGACAATGAACTGAAGCACCATCCGGATATGATTCCGTACGCGGAACTGTCTGAAACCATGAAAGACTATGACCGGGCCGCGATCCGGAATATTCCGGCCTATTTACACTCCATCGGCTACGAATTGTACAGAAAGACAAGGTAAACACTTACGGAAATCAATGGGACGGGGACAAAGTAAAATGTCCCCGTCCTGTTAATTACATTTCTAATTCCCATATATTGTGATCTCTTCGAAAGATGATGCACGTCACAATCCCGAGTATTCCCAGGAAGAAAAACAGCATAGCGGCGCCTGCGCCTTTCCCGCTTCCAAACAGTCCAACGAGAAGCTGTCCCATCAGATTTCCCCCGTCAGCCGGAATTCCCGCGCTTAAATTTCTGGAAATATCCGCCATAAAAGGCTCCATGACCTGATCGACCAACAGTCCGCCCAGCAGATATCCCACCGGTATGGTGAAAAACTGCAGTGTATTTCGGGCCGAATAGACGCGTCCCTGCATTTCCAGCGGAATGTGGAGGCGGAACAGCACATCTAAATTGGTTCCCATCACCGGTATAAACAGCCACCCAAGGACCGCACCGAGGCACCACACAGGTGTCTGCCTGCCGAAGGCCAGAAGAAAATTTTCCGTGCTCATGGAAAACAGCAGGCTGTTACAGATGATCCGAACCCTGCTTTTGGGCGCAGGGGAAATGGAAACCAGGATGCTTCCGGTGATATTAGCCAGCCCGGTGGCGGTGCTGACCAGGGCAAGAGCCGTCTGGCTTCCGCCATTTCTCGACAGGATCATGGCCGGCAGCGCGGCGTTGTACATGGATGCCGTTAAATTGATGGCAGCCAGGAACAGAATAAGGTCGAGAATTCCCCGGTTCTTTTTCAGATATTGGAGTCCCTCCCGGGCCTGCGACAGAACAGAGCCGCCCGCCGTCTCATTTTCCGGCCTCTTTCTGTGCGGCACCGGAATAAAAAAGGCCAGTGTCACGAAAGCCGTGGCAAATGTAAGTAAATCAAAGAGTATAACGGCATTTATGCCGGCAAATGACAGCATGGCCGTGGCAAACACCGGTGACAGCATGGTGACCAGGGAGTTGGAAAATGATTTGAGCCCTCCGGCTCTCTGATACTTTTCCTTCGGCGTCAGAAGACTGACCGTCACATCTGCGGCAGGCTGCTGGATTGTGTTCATCAGGCCGTTCAGACCATTGATGAAGTATAAATGCCATAACTCCAGGCTGTCATTCTTAAGCAGGAACATCACAGCCAGAGTGGTACACGCGGCAAAGCTGTCGCACACCAGCATGATGACCTTCTTGTTCCAGCGGTCGCTTAACGCACCGGCAAAAATGCTGAACAGTACATACGGCGCATAGGTGCAGATCGTCAGCAGGGCGGTGGAAAGCGCCGACCCGGTCTGCTGGTAGGACCAGATCACTAACGCATAACTCGTCATAGAACTTCCCAGGGATGAAAACGACTGGGTTGCCCAGAGCGGAAGAAAAAGCTGCAATCCTTCGAAAAAGTGATTATATTGTCTAAAATGATTTTTGATTCTTATTTGATTCATGACTTTGCTCCTTTTGTCATTTCTCGTTATCAGAGTTACAAAAATGCAAAGCCGTGTCCGGACGAATCCTTTTAAATATGATACTTCTCCATGCGCGTTCGCCCGCAACTTAAGCTTCGCATGGAGTCGTGGCAATGCAGAGTCTCATAAAAGAAATCCCCCTTTCTGTCCTGGAATGATGTAAATGTAACACTTCTGAAAAGGATTGTCCAGAGAAATTTAAACGCCTCCTTCCCTCTTTTAAATGTTCCAGAATATGACTGGCAAACGCGATGTGGTGAATTATTTTATAAAATTTTCCAGAAAAAGGATTGACGCGGGCGATCTTCCGGAGTAGTCTTGTAAAGAATAATACATGTAGAACAAAGGACAGAACAAAGAACAGAACGAAACAGGACCGGTAATATAATATGACAGCGATTCACATAACGAAAAAGGAACACTCCGATATTCCTAAGCAATACCTTTTCAGCAACCGCGATTTGAAGCGTCTGATTGCGCCCCTCATTGTGGAACAGATACTGGCGGTGGCGGTCGGTATGGTGGATACCATGATGGTTTCCAGCGCAGGGGAAGCCGCTACATCGGGGGTGTCCCTGGTGGATATGATTAACAACCTACTTATTAATGTATTTGCGGCTGTATCGACAGGAGGCGCCGTTGTCTCTTCCCAGTTTTTAGGACAGAGAGACAGGAAGCGTGCGTGTGAGGCGGCTAATCAGCTGCTTTTTGTCACAGGGCTGATATCTGTGGCCATTATGGTTATGGCCATTATTTTCCGCCAGGGAATTTTAAATGTGCTGTATGGCGGGATCGAAGCGGATGTCATGAAAAATGCGTTGATCTATATGGTGCTCTCCGCAGTCTCCTATCCGTTTCTCGCAATCTATAATTCATGCGCCGCTCTGTTCCGTTCCATGGGAAATTCAAAAATCTCCATGGAAGCTTCGATCGTCATGAATATCATTAATGTGATTGGGAATGCCCTGTTTATTTTCGGAATGCACTGGGGCGTAGCCGGGGCCGCTCTCGGATCCCTGATTGCCAGGATGACAGCGTGTGTAATCCTTGTAATACGGTTAAAAGACCGTGATTTGGAAATCCATATCGGGTCAGGGCGAATCACATGGAACATCGGGATGGTGAAACGGATTTTACATATCGGCATCCCGGGCGGAATTGAAAACAGTATTTTCCAGATGGGGCGTGTCCTGGTTGTGGGGATGATTGCCATGTTCGGTACGACACAGATTGCCGCCAACGCGGTTGCAAATAATCTCGATGGCATGGGCGTACTGCCGGGACAGGCTATGAATCTGGCCATGATTACGATTATCGGTCAGTGTGTGGGCGCCGGTGATTATGAGCAGGCAAATTATTATACAAAGAAAATGATGAAAATTACATACATCCTCACGGGATTAAGCTGTTTTACAGTCATTGTGACAATGCCGTTAATATTAAAGCTGTACGGCCTGTCACCGGAGACTCTGGAACTGGCGGCTGTTCTGGTGCTGATTCACGACGGCTGTGGAATGGTCCTGTGGCCGGCGTCATTTACTCTTCCTAATGTGCTGCGTGCTGCCAATGATGTCAAATTCCCCATGTGCGTTTCCATCGCATCCATGCTGGTGATGCGTCTGGCCGGAGGTTACATTCTGGCAGTCCTGTTTGGGATGGGGGCAGTCGGAATCTGGCTGGCTATGGTGGCTGACTGGGTTGTGAGGGTGATTTTCTTTGCAGGACGGTACAGGAGTGGGAAATGGAAAACATTTTACCGGGCTGCGTAAGATGAATTCAGCAGTGATATTTTAAGAAACAGCCTGTAAGGGGTGTTTAGAGATGGCGAAAATCCTAAAAATGAACAGGCAATAAGGAAAGCCCTCAGGCCGTACATATTTGGAAATCCCTCTGCATAAGATTGTAAAAACGTCCTAAGCAGGGGGATTTTCTTGAAGGAATATATTGAAGAGCGTGCAGTTGCCATCGCCAACTACATCATAGACTATCATGCGACGGTGAGGCAGACGGCGAAAAAATTCGGTATCTCCAAGTCTACGGTACATAAGGATGTGACCGACCGTCTGGAGCATATCAATCCTTCCCTGGCGGCCCGGGCGAGAGTGATACTTGATATTAACAAATCAGAGCGTCACATCCGGGGCGGCCTGGCCACGAAAGAGAAGTACCAGCACCGGCTGCAGATGTGCAGCAAAAAAGAGGATTAAGACAGCGGTCAGCTGCCGGAAGAGGCTGTGGTTCCAGACATGCGGGAAGCGTGGAAGAGAATCGCAGCCTCTTTGTATGGGAGGGAATTCTTTTCGGGGGATTGCCTGGCTGGGGAACAGGAGGGTTTGTCCACTGTGGCGGTCTTTACTGCCTCATCAAGCCCCAGACTCACTACCAGAGCACGGTCTACTTTTACCATCATCTCGTCCGCAAGCCGTCCGATATATTCTTTCAAACGGCTTCGGTCAATTGTCCTGACCTGCTCTAAAAGAACGGTGGAATCGCATTTCAGCCCGCTTTCTTTTTTTGATACAGCCACATGGGTGGGAATCCGGGCTTTCGTGGTTCTGCTTGTAATCGCGGCTGCGATAACCGTCGGGCTGTGGCGGTTTCCCGTGTCGTTCTGTATAATTAGAACCGGGCGAAGCCCGCCCTGTTCAGAACCGATTACCGGGGACAAGTCTGCATAATACAGATCGCCGCGGACTATGTACTGGGGTTTTGTGCTGCATTCCATGTGGTTTCTATCTATAGGGCTTATGATTGAATGAACCGTGTCTGTGTGGTTCGTAGCTGTATGATTGATAACTGCCTGATTCATAACTGAGACCTCCTGATATCTGTTCTCTCTGTTTCAATAATTTCTTTTCTACCAGGAGTTTTTCCAAAATCCTTGCAGTTATACTAACAGATGCCGGATTATTTTATGTGGCTTTCCTTCTGTTTTGTCCCTGTTGTGGATAAGTGTGTATGATAAAAACTCCGTCAATTGCTAATTCGCCTTGGGGGGAACCTGCCGGTATGGTATTATAAAA
>CAUEKH010000158.1 GCA_959018155.1 uncultured Hungatella sp. | reverse complement strand
GGCTCTCGTCCACATCCAGCCCCAGGCGCAAGAAGATTTGAACGAGGCCGGCGGTATCTACGCGGTTATGAATGAAATCAGCAAGCTGGGACTCTTAAATCTCGACTGCATGACAGTCACCGGCAAGACGGTGGGTGAGAATATCAAAAACTGTGTCAACACCAACCCGGATGTAATCCGTCCGGTTGACAATCCATACAGCACCACCGGCGGAATCGCCATCTTAAAGGGCAATTTAGCCCCGGATTCCGCAGTCGTCAAGCGTTCCGCCGTAGCGCCCGAGATGTTAAAGCATGAGGGGCCGGCCAGAGTCTTCGACTGTGAGGAGGACGCAATCGCAGCCATCAAGGGCGGTAAGATTGTGGCAGGCGATGTGGTGGTTATCCGCTACGAAGGGCCCAAGGGCGGCCCGGGTATGAGGGAAATGTTAAATCCGACCTCAGCGATTGCCGGCATGGGACTGGGCTCCTCGGTAGCGCTGATTACCGACGGCCGTTTCTCCGGCGCGTCGAGAGGCGCATCCATCGGCCA
This sequence comes from uncultured Hungatella sp., assembly GCA_959018155.1. Taxonomy (GTDB): domain Bacteria; phylum Bacillota; class Clostridia; order Lachnospirales; family Lachnospiraceae; genus Hungatella. Next base: position 5,653 of record CAUEKH010000158.1, on the reverse strand, counting down.
TGTATGTCCGGAAGCGGCCGTGGGCGGACCGATCGCACTGGTAGAAGAAGGCGATATCATTTCCATTGATATCAATAATAATAAACTGGACGTTAAAGTCTCTGATGAGGAGATGGAGGCCAGAAGGGCAAAATGGCAGCCGAGAGTGCCGGAGGTTACAACCGGATACTTAGCGCGCTATGCGGCGCTGGCGGCGCCGGCAAGCAAAGGAGCAATCCTGGAGGTGCCGGGGAAATAGAAATTCATTCAGATAGAAAAGGAGTGGGCGTATGAATACATTGACAGGTGCGGAAATAGTAATCGAATGCTTGAAAGAGCAGGGTGTGGATACGGTATTTGGATATCCGGGGGGCACGATTTTAAATATTTACGATGCACTTTATAAACATCAGGATGAGATCACTCATATCCTGACCTCCCATGAGCAGGGCGCGGCCCATGCGGCTGACGGATATGCCAGGGCGACAGGAAAAGTCGGTGTCTGCATGGCAACCTCCGGTCCCGGCGCGACGAACCTGGTCACGGGAATTGCGACGGCGTGTATGGATTCCGTACCGGTGGTGGCGATCACGTGTAACGTGGCGGTCAGCCTCCTTGGTCGGGACAGTTTCCAGGAGATCGATATTGCCGGAATCACCATGCCGATCACGAAATATAATTTTATTGTAAAAGACATTAATAAACTGGCTTCCACAATCCGCCGTGCGTTCCAGATCGCGCAGACGGGAAGACCGGGGCCGGTACTCATTGATATTACCAAGGATGTCACGGCAGCGACGTGTGAGTACGAGTATCAGGCGCCGGCGCCCATCGTCCGTCAGGAAGATACGATTAAGGAAGAGGATTTGGAGACTGCGCTTCATTTGATCAGGAATGCAAAGAAGCCATTTATCTTTGCAGGCGGCGGCGCGGTGATTGCCAACGCAGCTGATGAACTGAAGTCCTTTGCCCACAAGATTCAGGCGCCTGTGGCGGACAGTTTAATGGGAAAGGGCGCATTTGACGGAACCGACGAGCTGTATACCGGCATGGTGGGAATGCACGGGACGAAGACCTCCAACTTCGGGATTACCGAGTGTGACTTGCTGATCGTCGTCGGCGCCAGATTCAGCGACCGTGTGACCGGCAACGCCTCCAAGTTTGCGCCGAACGCGAAGATCCTCCAGTTCGACGTGGATCCGGCGGAAATCAACAAGAATGTGAAGACGTATGCCAGTGTCATCGGCGATGTGAAAATCATTCTTAAGAAGTTAAATGCCCGTCTCGATCCGGTGAACCATGACGAATGGCTGGCCCATATCGAGCGGATGAAGGATATGTACCCACTCAGATATAATAAGGACGTTCTGACCGGGCCGTATGTGGTTGAGAAGATTTATGAAGTCACCGGCGGCGACGCTTTAATCACCACAGAGGTAGGTCAGCACCAGATGTGGGCGGCTCAGTTCTTCAAGTATACGAAGCCGAGGACTTTCATCACCTCCGGCGGGCTTGGAACCATGGGGTACGGCCTGGGGGCCGCCATCGGAGCCAAGATGGGCTGCAAGGATAAGACTGTTATCAATATCGCGGGAGATGGCTGTTTCCGCATGAACATGAATGAGATTGCCACGGCAACCCGCTACAATATTCCGGTGATCCAGGTCGTTTTAAACAACCATGTGCTTGGCATGGTTCGTCAGTGGCAGACCCTGTTCTATGGAAAGCGGTATTCACATACAGTATTAAATGACGCGGTTGATTTTGTTAAGGTAGCAGAAGGAATGGGCGCGAAGGCTTACCGGGTAACGGGTAAGGAAGAGTTCGAAAACGTTCTGAAGGAAGCCATCGAGTTAAACATTCCTGTTGTTATAGACTGTCAGATTCATTGTGATGACAAGGTATTCCCGATGGTTTCCCCGGGCGCGCCGATTCAGGATGCATTTGACGAAAATGATTTAAAAATCTAAATCAGGAAGAAAAAGAAACAGGAAAGAGGAGGAAAGAGATATGAGCAGAGTGTACAATTTTTCCGCAGGACCAGCCGTACTGCCGGAGGAAGTCTTAAAAGAAGCGGCCGATGAGATGATGGACTACAGAGGCTGCGGTATGTCTGTCATGGAGATGAGCCACCGTTCCAAGATGTTCGAAACCATTATCAACGAGGCGGAAGCTGATTTGAGGGATTTGATGGGGATTCCGGACAATTATAAGGTTTTATTCTTACAGGGCGGCGCCTCTCAACAGTTTGCCATGGTTCCGATGAACTTAATGAAGAACCGGGTTGGCGACTACATCATCACTGGCCAGTGGGCGAAGAAGGCTTACCAGGAAGCACAGCTTTACGGAACAGCCAATGCCATCGCTTCCAGCGCAGACAAGACGTTCAGCTATATCCCGGACGTATCTGACTTGCCGGTCTCCGACAATGCGGATTACGTGTATATCTGTGAGAATAACACGATTTACGGCACAAAGTATAAGACACTGCCAAACACAAAGGGAAAGACCCTGGTGGCTGATATCTCCTCCTGTTTCTTATCTGAGCCTGTTGATGTGACGAAATACGGCCTGCTCTTCGGCGGCGCACAGAAGAATGTGGGACCGGCCGGCGTAGTGATTGCCATTATCCGGGAAGATTTAATCACCGAGGATGTCTTACCAGGCACCCCGACTATGTTAAAGTATAAGACCCACGCAGATGCGAAGTCCTTATATAATACGCCTCCGGCATACGGGATCTATATCTGCGGCAAGGTATTCAAATGGCTGAAGAACCGCGGCGGTCTGGCTGCCATGAAGGAATACAACGAGAAAAAGGCGAAACTCCTCTATGATTTCCTTGACGAGAGCAGAATGTTTAAGGGAACTGTGGAGAAGAAAGACCGTTCCTTAATGAATGTACCGTTTGTAACGGGCGACGCCGATTTAGACGCGCTGTTCGTAAAAGAATCAAAGGCTGCCGGCCTTGAGAACTTAAAGGGCCACAGGACGGTAGGCGGTATGCGCGCCAGCATCTACAACGCGATGCCGATGGAAGGCGTGGAGACGCTGGTACAGTTCATGAAAGATTTTGAAGCGAAGAACGGGAAATAAAGAGAGGGGGAATCAGCCATGAAAAAGATTTACTGCTTAAATGCCATTTCCAGCAAGGGAACGACGCTGTTAAATGAAGAGTACGAACTGACAGAGAACATGAAGGAGGCTTCCGGCGTCCTCGTAAGAAGCGCTGCCATGCATGACATGGAACTTCCGGAAGGCCTGCTGGCTATCGCCCGCGCAGGCGCAGGCGTCAACAACATTCCGCTTGAGAAGTGCGCGGATCAGGGGATCGTGGTATTTAACACCCCTGGCGCCAATGCCAACGGCGTGAAGGAGCTGGTGATTGCCGGTCTGATGATGGCTTCCAGAGATATTGTCGGCGGTATCGAGTGGGTGAAGGCCAATCAGGCTGACGCCAATATCGCCAAATCCGTAGAGAAGGCGAAAAAGGCATTTGCCGGCTGTGAAATCAAGGGGAAGAAGTTAGGCGTCATCGGCCTCGGCGCAATCGGCGCGGAGGTGGCCAATGCGGCGGCTTCCCTGGGGATGGACGTCTATGGCTATGACCCGTTTATCTCGATCAACGCGGCCTGGATGCTTTCGAGAAATGTAAAACATATCACCGCAGTGGAGACGATTTACAGAGAGTGTGATTACATCACAATCCATGTGCCGCTGCTCGACTCTACAAGAGGCATGATCAACAAAGAGTGCATTGCCCAGATGAAGAACGGCGTGGTTGTCATGAATTTCGCCCGCGATGTTCTGGTCAATGAGGATGATATGGCTGAGGCATTAAAGAATAAAAAGGTGAAATACTATGTCACCGATTTTCCGAACCCGAAGTCAGTCAACATGGAGGGCGCGATCGTGATTCCACATCTCGGCGCTTCCACCGAGGAGTCTGAGGACAACTGCGCGAAGATGGCGGTTGAGGAGATCATGGATTATATCGACAACGGTAACATCCGCAATTCCGTCAACTTCCCGGCCTGTGATATGGGCGTCTGCCAGATGGCCGGACGAATTGCAGTGATGCATTTGAATATCCCGAACATGATTGGCCAGATAACCGGTACGCTGGCTGCGGATAATGTAAATATTTCCGACATGACAAACAAGAGCCGCGACAAGTACGCCTATACGCTTCTCGATTTGGAGTCTGCCCCGAATGCGGCGACGATCCAGAAGTTAAGCGAAATCAAAGGTGTGCTGAGAGTGCGCGTGATTAAATAATTATACAGTTTAGCGGAGGCGGGTCATGGATAGTTCCTATGGCCCGCTCTGTCGTGAAGAGAAAGAGGAGAATCCGATGGCTGTTGTAAAACCATTTAAATGTGTGAGACCCAACCGGAAGGAGGCAGCCCTGGTGGCGGCACTTCCCTATGATGTATACAATCGGAAGGAGGCAGCCCTGGTCACTGCCGCCAACCCGAAATCATTTTTAAATATCGACCGTCCGGAGACTCAGTTCCCTCCGGAAATGGATATGTACGACGACCGCGTTTACCAGAAGGCCGCAGAACTGTTAAATGCGTGGATTGCCGACGGAACGTTTGTGGCAGATGGGCTGGAAGCGTATTATATCTATGAACTGACCATGGACGGGCGGACCCAGACGGGAATCGTGGCCTGTTCTTCGGTTGACGACTACGTAAACGGCGTGATCAAGAAGCATGAGAATACCAGGGAAGAGAAGGAAATCGACAGGATCCGCCATGTGGATACGACGGACGCCCAGACGGGGCCCATTTTTCTGGCCTACCGTTCCAGCGAAACCATCAATAAGCTGGTGGCCTTAAAGACAGGGACGGCGCCGCTCTATGATTTTACCGCCGATGACGGGATCCGCCACCGGGTTTGGGAGGTGGACAACGCAGACTCCATTCTGACGATTGAGGAGGCATTTGCGGCCGTTCCTGCCACCTATATCGCAGACGGCCACCACCGGGCGGCTTCGGCTGTGAAAGTGGCTTTGAAACGGCGGGAGGAGAATCCGGGATATACCGGAAAGGAGCCGTTTAATTATTTCCTGTCCGTTTTATTCCCGGATGAGCAGCTGATGATTATGCCGTATAACCGGGTGGTGAAGGATTTGAACGGGCTGTCGAAGGAGGAATTCTTAAGCCGGGCGGAGGAAGCCGGATTTATCGTGACGTGCCTTGGGAACGAACCGTTTGCCCCGGAGGTGAAAGGGACTTTCGGGATGTATTTAGACGGAAAATGGTACCGGCTGAAGGCCGGTAAGGCGCTTTGCAGCGACGACCCGGTGAAAGGGCTGGATGTGTCGGTTCTCCAGGATTACTTACTCGGTCCGATCCTTGGAATCGGCGACCCGCGGACCGATAAACGGATTGATTTTATCGGAGGAATCCGGGGGCTTTCAGAACTGGAGAAGCGGTGCGGCGAGGACATGGAGGTGGCCTTTTCCATGTACCCGACGTCGATTCAGGAACTGTTCGACGTGGCGGATGCCGGGCTTTTGATGCCGCCAAAATCAACGTGGTTTGAACCGAAGCTGCGGAGTGGGTTGTTTATTCATCGGTTGAGTGAAGAAAAATAGAAGATTGGTTTCAGTAAGAGAAAAGGCATGGCAGATGCGCCACGCCTTTTCTTTTATGCTTTTATACTT
>CAUEKH010000157.1 GCA_959018155.1 uncultured Hungatella sp. | reverse complement strand
ATAACATCCGCAAAGTATCACTTTTTAAACTGTGATAAAATTATACAATGAGTCATCCGCTTTTGCAAATGTATCATCCGATGCTGTACGGCACTTAAATAGAAACTTGATAAGCATGATTTTAAAAAGCAAAAAAATTCAAGCCGAAAACCCGGTTGTACCAGGATTTTCGGCTCGTTCTTATCTCATATTTAACATTATAACAGTTCATAAAATAGCAGATTGAATATGTATGTGAAACAGGAAGTGAACATAAAACTGAAAATAATATCGGACTGCTTTTCCTCATTCCCAGCATCTCTCACCGCCCCTTCCACATTACCGTTCTTTCTCAATCCCTCTCTTTCCCCATCCTGCATCCGTTATATTTTTTCCACATCCACCCGTTCAATCATAATATTCAAGATTTCCGTATCCGTAGTCTTCATTCCAACCCGTCCGATATATCCCATACTCTTGATGGTATCTTCCAGATCTTCCTGAATAATTCCCTCTCCCGGCTGGAAGGAGACGTGCTTCATCGCCATATAATGCGCCAGAATTGCCGCGTCGACTGCGGAGGCAATCTTTGCCGCGCAGGAGGATTTTGCGCCGTCGCAGACGATTCCGCCCACATTACCAATAGTATTAATAATTGTCAGTCCAACCTCTTCGAGAGTGCCGCCGCGCAGGTATGTAATGGCCGCTCCCGCGCCGCACGCGGCGCTCACTGCTCCGCAGTATGCAGAAAGACTGCCGATGTATTTTTTCTGATGAATTGATATTAAGTTCGCCACCACTAAAGCGCGGTAAAGCTGTTCCCTCGTGGCCTCATATTCCTTCGCATACTCAATCACCGGCAGGGAGACTGTCATCCCCTGGTTACCGCTTCCCGAGTTAATGACAACCGGCATGGAACAGCCGCCCATACGGGCGTCAGAGCCGGCCGCCGCTTTGGCCCGCGCACGTGTTCTGACATCATTTCCAAACACATCGAGAAGAGTCCGGCCAATCTGCGCGCCGTAAGGATGAATCATGCCTTCCTGGGAAATCGCAGTATTCTTTTCAATCTGCTGGCCGATCACCTCTTCAATATCTTCCATCGCCACGGTATCGGCAAACAGCAGAATATCCTTCACGTTTAAGAGAGATTTGTCGGCCCGTTTCTGCGCACTCTCACTGATTTTATGTTCAAAAATAATCTCTCCGTCTTTTACTATCTTTGTAATCAGTGTGTGACGGTTAATAATCGTCACCTCGGCACTGTGTTCATTTTTAAAGAGTCTGGCGACGATGTAAAGATTTTCAACGCCTTCCTCGAGTGTGCACTTACAGAAGTCTCCAGCCACCAGTTCACTCGTTTTCCTGATGTCCTCCTCCGTCACTTCTTCCAGTACCTCCAGTTCCCTTGTGGGATCCCCGCCCACAACTCCCAGCACGGCCGCCACATCAATGCCCCGCAGACCGCCGGAGTTGGGAACGGTAACCCCCTTTACATTTTTAATAATATTGCCGCTGCAGCACATTTCCATGTGATCCGGCATTTCTCCCAGAACTTCCCGGGCCTTTGCCGCCGCATAGGCGATGGCGATGGGTTCCGTGCAGCCAAGCGCCGGAACCAGTTCGTCCTTTAAAATCATGACATAGTTATCATATTTATTCTTATCCAACTGTTTTTCCATTTTAATCTCTCCCCTTCATGCCTCTCCTCGATGTGCTTTTTCGGAATTTTCCAGCCCCACGGCCGTGGGCGATCCGGAGGCGTCTCTAACAGCACGCCACCGAAACTTTTGCCTTTCTTTTCCGGAATCCGTATAATACGCCAAACAGAGCAAATCCCAGAAGAGAGTTCACCATAAACGGTGTAATTGCCAGCACAATCACCACAAAATATCCGATTCTCTCAAAAACAGTAACCTTGCTTTCCACATATCCCTGCAGCATCACTGCCAGAGAGTAGCATACAACGATACCGGAAATCCATGTCAGAAGCGTCTGGAGATTCCAGCCGAAGGTTATGTAATCGGGATTTAAGGCAAATGCAAACGGCAGAATAAAACCTGTAATTCCCAGCTTTACAGCCTCCATGCCGACCTTCATCGGATTTTCTTCCGCAATTCCTGCAGCAGCGTAAGAAGCTACCGCAACCGGAGGTGTGATTGCAGAGATAGAAGCAAAATACAGTAAGAATAAGTGAGCCGCCAGCACCGGCAGTCCCAGTCCGGTAAGAGCCGGGGCAACCGCGGTCGCGCACACGATATAAGCAGCTGTAGTCGGAAGTCCCATACCCAGGATTGCGCAGACCAGCATGGACAAAACGAGGCTCGGAATCAGAGAACTTGCGCCCAGCTGAAGGATAAAGTTGGAGAATTTCAGCCCCAGTCCGGTTAAGGAGAATACCGCTACCACAATACCTGCCGTGGAACATGCCGCAACAACAGAACAGAGAGATTTTCCAGCCGCAACAGCGCCCTTTACGATGCCATCCACACTCATCCTGTCCTTAGAATCCAGAAAACTCATAACAAGAATCGCCACAGTCGCCCAAATCGCCGCCTTCATCGGAGTTGTCTTAAGGCCGATCATCATCACCAGAAGCACTCCTACCGGGACAAACAGCTTCATACCGCGTGACAGAGATTCTTTTAAATCCGGCACCTCATCCTCGTGTAGACCAGATAACTGGTGTTTTACCGCCTCCAAGTCAACCATTTTAATCAGACACATGTAGTACATTACAGCCGGTAAAAGCGCCGCGATACAGACTTCCGCATATGGAACTCCCGCCACGTCGGACAACACGAACGCCGCAGCGCCCATGATCGGAGGCATAATCTGGCCGCCGGTAGAAGCAACCGCCTCCACCGCCCCGGCAAACTTCTTCGGGTACCCGTTTCTCTTCATTAACGGTATGGTAAATGCGCCCGTACTGACCACATTGGCCACACAGCTTCCGGAAATTGTTCCGAAGAACGCGCTGGCGATAACCGCCATTTTAGCAGGGCCGCCGCGCTTCTTTCCCGCTGCCGCAATGGCAATGTTCTGGAAAATAATATCCGCGCCGGACACTGACAAAAATGCCGCGAATAACAGGAACAGGTAAACATTATTAGCCGAGGTTCCAATCGGCGTACCATACACGCCGCGGTCGCTGAAAATCGCCATCACGATTCTCTGGAAACTGTAGCCTCTGTGTCCGAACAGCCCCGGAATCCGGTTGCCAAGAAGCGCGTAGAGAATCGCCACAATGGCAATCAGGGAAAGCACATTTCCAAGCATTCTTCTTCCTGCTTCCAGAACAACGATAGTGATAATGACACCCAGCACATAAAGTTCAGTCGTCATCATGTTGTTCTGCATGGTAGACGTATACGTATCAAAATTAAAAATTACATAGCCGCTCACAATCAGGGTCAGGGCAATTAAAACCCAGTCCACGACACGGCACACGGTCTTTAAGGCAGGCTTTAAATCTTTTCCATTGCCAAGCGGCTTATAAAGGAAAATGAGAATCAGGCCGATCATCAGATGCCATGCGTAAAACAGGATACTCGGTATACTGAAAAATGAAAAATTGCCGACATGAATCACAACCGCTAAAAGAGAAACAACAACGCAGACCATGGTTACAATTTTTTTATACTTACTGTTTTCTTCCATCTTATCCTCCAAAAACGGTGATTAATTTACTTTTTCTGGTATTCCGGCGGAATCAGCTCATCCGGCACTTCAATTCCCTGTTCCTCCAGATAACGGATGGTTCCTGTGTGAAGCGGCACGTTAAAATTCAGACAGTTTTCACCGGTGCTGTTTTCCAGGCTCTTGTGAATCTCGATTAATTTCGGATTATTCTCTAAAAGTGTCTTTGTCATTAAGTAAATGTACTCCTCCGGCACATCACTGCTGCAGACCAGCATATTCCACTCGCTGACAGTCGGAAGATCTTCCGTCACGGATTTATAGGAACCGGCCGGAAGAACCGTCTTATTGTAGAACGGATATAATTTTAAGAAATTGTCCTGTTCTTCTTCCGTAAGGCCGATAAATTTCACATCCTGAGTCGCTTCCAGTTCAGAAATTGCCGCTGCCGGCGGATAGTAGAACAGAACCGCCGCGTCAACCTGTCCATCCGCTACTGCAGATGCCGTTGCACTGTGTCCATCATTAAAAATAGACGCCGGCTTTATTCCATTGTTATCAAAATAATTGCGCAGAACGCTGTCCATTGCCATTCCTTTAGAGCCGAGACCAATAATTTTCCCGTTGAAATCACTTAATGTATTGATACCGGAAGATTCCAGCGCGTACATGGTCAGATAAGACGGATACAGCGGAATCATGCCTCTGATCTTGTCCATCGGGCCGCCGGTCCACTCTTCTTTTCCCTCTTTTGCTTCCTGTAACGAGGAAGTCATGGTAATTCCCATTTCCATATCACCATTCTGAATCATGGTCAGATTGGCTGTAGAACCGCCGGTCTCTTCGGCAGTGATCGTAAAATACTCCGGCAGTTCATTATTTAAAATGGTAGCCATACCCCCGCCTACCAGATAATAGTTTCCGCCTGAGGAACTCGTTCCCAGGGAATAGCGAAGCGGAGAAGAGGGCTTTCCGCCCGCCTGCGCTGTAGCGCCTCCGTTTTGTGTTCCGCCGCTGCACGCGGTTATTGCTACTGCCATCATACCGGCAAGTACTGCCGCCAACCATCTTTTCTTCATTTTTATAAACCTCCTGCTATCTGCATACATTTTCTGATTATTGCCCGTTCTTTCCCTCAAGAGGTATCATAAAGACCCGCAAAGATCGAAATGCCTTCCCTTTTGCCAGGCCTCCGCCTCTTACCTGACCACCATGATACGCACAGCTTACATGGATATGTACAAATAATGGATTATCCCGATCCGGATAAATAGCCTCCAAAGCCGGATCCATCAGCTCCCGCCTCATAACCTCACCTGTAAATGCCACTACTTCGGCCGCTCCCTCCACTTCTTCTGAAGCGGTCTTTAACGGGAGACTGTTACAAATCGGGGCGGTGTAGGCCATCTCCGTCACGGAACCCACCGCTCCGGAGATGTAAACACTTTCCCAGCCCTGGCTTACAATATAATCGCCAATGACTTTTTTAATATCCTGTCCTGCTAAAACTGTAACTTCCTCGACCCGGCTCATGACTCCACCTGCCCGGCGGCCGGCATTTTGACCGGCTGAACCACTGGCTCTTTGACCGGCTGAACCTCTGGCTCTTTAACCGGCTGAGCCTCTGGCTCTTTCCCCTGTTTATCTACTTTCTTTAATGCCTGGCTGGCTGCAATGAGAATCGGATCGTAAACCGGCGCTACCGGCGGCGCATAGACGAGGTCCAGTTCATTGACTTCTTCCACCGTCATTTTCGCCGTAATCGCCGTTGCCAGTGTATTGATTCGTCCCGCAACGCTCTCGCTTCCCAGACCCTGTGCTCCTAAGAGTCTCCCTGTCTTCTTATCAAAGATCAGGCAGATCTGGTTCTCGGCGCCGCCCGGATAGTAAGAAGCTTTATCCATTTTTGTAATCATCGTGGATGCCGCGTCAAATCCCTCTTTTTCGGCCTGCTCCAGAGAAAGCCCTGTCGCTGCGATATACTGATCAAACACCTTCGTCACCATGGACCCCAGTACTCCCTTAAATGTGTCATGTTCCCCAGCCACATTGGCGCCGGCAATTCTTCCCTGCTTGTTCGCCGTGGTCCCGAGCGGCACATAAGTTGGTTTCCCTGTGATTAAATTCTTCATCTGCACGCAGTCGCCGCAGGCCCAGATATCCGGGTCGCTGGTGCGCATTTCATCATCTACGACGATAGCGCCCTTCATTCCCAGTTCCAGCCCGGCAGCTCCTGCCAGCCCGGAGGCCGGTTTAACGCCTGCCGATACAAGAACCATGTCCGTCACCATCGTTTCCCCATCCGAGGTACGTACCCAGTGTGCCCTGCCGTGTTCGGTCAGGATCTCTGCTACATTTGCCCCTAAATGGACTTCTACGCCGTGGCGGGCCAGATTTTCCAAAACACTCTGTGAGAAGGACTGATTAAGGAATGGAAGGAGTCTCGGAAACTGTTCCAGCACAATCACTTCCAGTCCCGATAAAGTCATTTCCTCTGCCAGTTCCAGGCCGATAAAACCGCCACCGATGATACAGGCCTTCTTCGCGTCTTTCTGGACTTTCGCCTTTAACCGGATTCCATCTTCCACAGTCCTCAAATAGTAAATGCCTTCCGCGTCAATTCCGGAAATTGGCGGCACAGCCGGAAATG
>CAUEKH010000156.1 GCA_959018155.1 uncultured Hungatella sp. | reverse complement strand
TTAACAGGACAATTAAGATTACCGGCTCTGCAAAAAAATCATTGAACAGAAAAGTCACTACTGTTTTCATAGCTTCTTCCTTTAGAATTTCGCAGAAATTATCTCATAACTCTCCGTTTCATCAGCTGCATTTAACATCTTTTCTACTGTTTCCGGATCACCCAGGACCTCAGCCAGTCCTGCTATCATCTCTAAATGAGAGTCCCCGTCTGTACAGGCGATCGGAATGATAAGTCTTGCCCTGCTGTCCTCCTGCTCTCCAAAATACACCGGCTCGTCAAGCCGAAGCACCGCAAATCCCGCTTCATGTACCGTCTTATCCGGCCTCGCATGAGGCATAGCCACATCAGGGGCTATCACAATATAGCTTCCAAATTCACGTACCGTCTGAAACATTGCTTCGATATACGCTTCTTCTATCAGCCCTTCCTCCAGCATGGGAAGCGCTGCCTTTCTCACGGCGTCTTCCCAATTTGCAGCTTGTTTCGCGCATTGTATAAATGATTGTCTGATTTGCATAAATTTCCCTCCTTTCCTGACATTTTTTCGTGCTTTTGTATTTACAGAGTAACACACATGAAAAGTATTTGCAAGATTTTATTGCAAAATTCTTCATTATTTTTTCAAATATTTTCATCTTTTTGCATCAATGCTTATTTTCCCATTTGAATTTTCCATCATAGCAGATGACAAACGACATACAGCCTCCTTCATTTTCAGGATAATACAAGATACAAAAAACGGGATAAGGAAAAAGGCCTTCCGCGGCCAGTTCCTTATCCCGTAAATTCTGCTGTTCTATTCTCTTCAAATACCTTATAACTTCTTCTGTCTTATTATTTCTTCTGCATTATTGTTTCATCGCATCCCCAAGGCAGAACACATATCCTTCTCCCACCCTCTCGTAAGGGGCATGAATCCAATCTGCCATACGGTCAGTAATCACATACACCTTTTTAAGAATATCTCCTGATATCTCGTACATGGCAGTCTTATCAAACTTTCCATGATCCAGCAGCATGTAACACCTTCTGGAATTGGTGATCGCCACTTTCTTTATCTCATACTCGTACTCATCTGCCGACAGCAGCTTATAATCGCGGCTTAAGCCATTTGCCCCCAGAAAAGCTGTGTCAAAACGGAATTCTTTCAGCATCTCGATGGCCCGGCTTCCTACCAGTGCCCTGGTCGTCTCTTTTAAGAATCCGGCAAGCAAAAATGTCTGGATTCCTTTCTTCGTGAGGGCTTCCAACTGTGGTATCCCGTTTGTAATCACAGATATATTCGGATGCTCAATCTGATCAATCAGCGCCATTGTAGTTGTGCCGGATCCGATATAAACCAGTTCATTTTTTCTCACGAAGCCGCTGGCAATCTCTCCGATCAGTTTCCGCTCTCTGGAATAAATGATATTCTGAACTCTGGGATTGCCTTCCTCTAAATGAGCCGATTTGGCGCCGCCACGAACCCGGACGAGAATCCCCTGCTTCTCCAGCTGTTCGAAGTCCCTTCTGACTGTGGCTTCCGAAACCCCCAGTAAATCAACGGCATGACTGTAATCAATCTTTCCGCTTTCCCTCAAATACTCGCTGAGTTTTGTCTTTCTGTCTTCAAAATCCATGTGCCGGGCCTCCTGTTCCACTTCTTTTCAATAGTTATCAAAAGCTTTCATGGAATAATCATAACATTTAATCCAGCGGGTGTAAACAGGAGGAGGGAAGTTTATTTCCAGATACTGGTTATCAGAGACAAAAAGGCGCTGCAAAGTCAAACTCTGCAACGCCCTTCCTCTCACTCATTACATATCAATCCACCGCATCTCCATCGGCTTCATATCGAGACTGCACTTCAGCACTCCGTCAACATACAAATCCGTGGCCTTCGGCTCTTTTGAATTGTTAATCACAACAATCTTCTTCGTCTTCTCATACGCCGCAACCTCTGTATCGACATTGGTCACGTAGTACTTCTTCATCTCATCTTCCATATGGGCTGCGTAATAGATAGCCCTTAAGAGGATTCGGCAGTTCTGTGGCGAATAGGGAAGTCCGGTAAAGTAAACGCTGCGGCCTTCGCCATACTCATTGACTACCAGGCGGCTGTACTCCCCATCCATGTTAAGGATCTGGTAATGGTCGCCCTGGGCGTAGATCCGGCTCTTGCTCTCACCGAAATCAATCTCGCCTTCAATATCCTCCAGAATGAAATGCTCCGGATTCATCGTATTGTACTTGTCGGTACTCATGGAGAATCCCATCTCGCGGTCTACTCCCAGCACATCACTCAGCTGGAAATAGCGGCCCTGGAACTGGTATGCGGTCGGCTCGCCGACTCCGATGAATCCGCCGCCGTTGTCCACGAATCTGCGGATTGCGGTTACCACCTTCTCATCCTTCCAGTTCTCGCCGCCGCTCCATGCGGTATAGGCATCACCGGAGTTGATGATTACTTTGATATCTGGGTCAATTCCGGCTCTGATATCATCAAATGTGATAAACTCCACATCGATCGGCATACCGCTCAAGCACTCCAGCACACCTACATAAGAATAAATCTCGCGGTGGTAAATAGCGTGATGAACTTCATTTGCCATAAACCCGCGCAGAGGACCCCAGCAGTTTAAGACAGCAACCTTGAACGGCGCCATATGGGAACGGCTTCCGTCCATATTTTCCTGAATCTGGCGGAATTCTCCGACTACATTCTGGATTTCCTCGATAAATCCCGGCCATTCGGAGGCCAGCTTTAAGTAGCCGCCATAACCAATCCGGTCAAGAGGGGAACGAAGCATGGCGCGTCTTGCCTTCATCCAGTTGTCCTGGGCTTCTCCAATCGGATCTCCGCCTTCGCAGAATACATCCGGGAAGAAGTAGGGAAGCAGACGTCCCTCAGTATAGTTCACACCCTTAATATCAGAAATCATACGCATGGTTACGCCGTCTCCGACAGAGCCAACCACAGCATCGAGTCCAATATTTGCAAAATATTTTCCAAATGGTTCCGTTCCGATCCAGTGATCGCCGAGGAACATCATGGCTTCCTTGCCGTAGCTGTGGACGATATCTACCATCTCTTTGGCCAGCTTGCTGACCTCGATCTGCTGGAACTCGATGAAATCGCGGAACTCCTTAGACGGAACGCGGAAGCAGGAATTGTGATAGCCCTGATCTACGATAAATTCCGGACGGAACTTATAACCGGCCCATTTCTCAAACTTTTCCAGAATATATGGGCTGACGCTGGCGCTGTAGCCGAACCACTCCACGTATTTTTCACGCTTCTGATCGTCGAAGGTCAGCGTAAACTGATGGAAGAAGGTCGTAAAACGAACCACGTCGATCTCCGGGTTCTCCTCGCACCAGCGTTTTAATTTCTCTTTTACGAATACCTGGGTCTTGGGCTGGCGCACATCAAAGGTAAGCTGATGCTCCGCCCCCTTCCAGTCATTCGTAATATAATTGTACATATGGACCGGATCCCAGATTAAGAAGGCCAGGAAGCTGACGGTGTACTGGTGATACGGAATCGTCTCAATGACAACTTCTCCCGCAGCCTCGTCATACTCCCATTTATCGACAGGAACCACCTCACCCGTCGTGCGGTCGATGACTTCCCACCACCGCTTCGGATCGTCAATCGTATTGACCTTTAACTGTTCTGTGTGGAATCCGTGCATCAGCTCAATCCGCAGAGACTCTCCACGGGCCGTAATTCTGTCGCTGATCAAATACTCCTGCTGGATTTCCTCCGGATTTGCCTCGGCCCACGCGTTGTCCTTGCGGGTCGTATAGTAAGTTGCATAAATCTTTCCGTCAAGAGAAAGCAGCTCCTCCGGCATCGTCGTGCCGTCACAGTCTCTTAAAGCATCTGCACCAAGAAGGTTTTTTAAACGAATTGTCTCTTCTACCATGTCCACGTCTGTGGGCAGAGTAAGTCTTCCTGTTATTTCTTTCATATGTCTGTCCTCTCAGTCTTTCTAAATAACTAACCTTTCAGTCCACCCATGCTCAAACCTGATGTCAGTTTCTTCTGAACCATCAGATAGAAAATCATAGTGGGAATCATAACGATGACCATGGCTGCAAACAGCGCGCCCCAGTCAGTCGCATATTTTGCCTGCTCCATAATGTTCTTTAAGCCTACTGGCAGCGTCTTCTTCGCATCATCACGCAGGAACTGAAGTGCCAGGATATATTCATTCCAGTACTCCATGAAGGAGAACATCAGCATAGTCGCCACGCCCGGTTTACACATCGGGAAAATGACGCTTACCATCGTGCGGAAATGGCTGGCTCCGTCGATGCTGGCCGCCTCTACATAAGCGTTATCAATGCCCTCCATAAAGCCTGACATCAGGAAAATATAGAACGGCAGCGTCGTACACGCATAGACGATACAGATGGCGATACGGCTGTTCAGCATATGGAAACTCAGTAACTGCAAGAATAACGGTACAACCAGGTAGTTTTTCTGAATAAACATACCGGCCATAAAAAGCGCCTTGATTGGACTTAAAATCTTTCCTCTGTATCTTCCCAATGCGTAGGAGGCCGGAACCACCATAAGCAAAGATAATATCATGGACAGCGCCGTGATAAAGATAGAGTTAATAAAGTTCTTGCCGATATCGGCATTGGTCCAGGCACGGGCAAAGTTGTTCCACTGAAGTTTCTTTGGAAATGCCATAGGGTACTGGGATATCTCATTGTTGTCCTTTAAGGCCGAAATAAATGTCCAAATCAAAGGCAGGATAACCAGGACTACTGCGGCAAACAGCAGGATACGAAGCAACACTTTAATGATTTTACTTTTTTGTTCCTTACTCATTCCGATTCCTCCCTCCGATTATTTGTCATGTCTGGCCGTCAGCGCCTGAGCGATGAGGGATAAGACAAATGAGAACACGAACACCACAACGGACACGGACATGGCGTAACCGAAGTTGGCGTTACTGAACGCCTGTAAGTTCACATAAGACAACAGCACCTCGGAATGGCCCTGAGGCTCTCCGTTGGTCATAACGGTTACGAACTGGAAACTCATATTCATCGTGGAAAGAATGAAGAACACGAGGGTCGTGCGGACTGTCGGCCAGATAAGGGGCAGAGTAATCTTAAAGAACTCCTGAAGCTTATTGGCGCCCTCCAGTTCAGATACTTCGTAAAGTTCCGCGGAAACACCGTCCATACCTGCAATATACATAACCATGTAGTAACCAACCGCCTGCCAGACCATGGCTACAGCGATAACCCACAGCACGTAACGGCTGTCGCCCAGCCAGTTGGGCAGGTTTGTATTTCCCATGGCTGCCAGAGCCGAGTTGACGATACCGGTCAGGGGATTAAATAAATTTTTAAAAATAATACCGATAACTACAATAGAAAGGACATTCGGGAAGAATAAAACGATTCTATATAAGTTGGCTTCTTTTAATTTACCTCTGCTGATAACCGCTGCGAAAAACAGAGACAGGGTCATGGTCACAATGGTTACAAATACCATCAGGAATATCGTATTGCGGAATGCAAGCCAGAACGTATCACTTGCAAACAGGGTTTTAAAGTTTTTTAAGCCTATGAAAGTTTTTTTACCGGTACCGCCGCTCCATTTATATAAGGACATGCGGAATACCTGGAACGCAGGATAGAGAATAAACAGGCAGAATCCCACAAGCGCAGGGGTAACACAGCAGGCCAGAAATATTTTCTCTTTTTTCTTCCTTTGGGCTAAACCGTTCATTGACACCTCACCTTTCTATCGTATCATTTCGTTTCAGCTTATTAGTGCCTGACTGTCAAAAGACAATTCAGGCACTAAAGGTTACGTTATACGTTCGTCAATTATTCAGCTGTTACGAGAGAATCTCTCACATCATTGGAAAGCTTCACACAGGCTGCTACCCAGTCGTCTGTGGTTTCTTTTCCGTCTACAACTGCGTTTACATGACCGTAGAATTCCTTCTTCGGAACGATCTCGCTGTCAACAGTTGCAAATCCGCCGATATATGGCTTATAACCATTATCGAATGCCTGGAATGTGGAAAGAATCATCGGGTCAAGAATATCTTTTGCTAAGTCTGTAGCACCTACAACTGGCGGGATACCACCGGTCTTCTCAGCATTCAGCTTAATCGCTTCGTCACTGTATAAGAATGCCAGGAAATCCTTTGCTGCGTCTACGTTCTCGCTTGCTGCCGGAATGTAACTTCTTCTACTGTAGACATTAAGTACTTGTCAGCTGTTTCATCCATAGCCGGAACCGGAGCGAATCCCCATG
>CAUEKH010000155.1 GCA_959018155.1 uncultured Hungatella sp. | reverse complement strand
CGGCCTCCTCTATTTCAGACGCGCCCGGATAATTAAGTTTCCAGATTCCCTCCAGCCCCCGGTGGGCCTGCTCCGTTATCAGCCCCTCCAGCCAGGCGCCGTCTGTATTTTTTCCCGTCCAAACCGCTCCTTTCATGCAAAGAAGGACAGTCAGGACTACGCCCGTCACAATCATCATACGTCTGATTATCCGGTTAATCCTCCCATCCTTTCTTCCCATAATCACCTGCTGCGCATTTTTTCCTTATTTATATACTATGCCGGAAAAGGAATATTTACACCATGGAAGCCGCTCCTTTTTCATCTCTGTCTCCGTCCAAAAATGCCAGGTGAATTCCTTCTGATATGGTATAGCTCAGTTCCTTCACCGTCTCGTCAATGTCCGGCGGTGTCACATAGAGCGGACCGAACTCCGGCTCTAAAAGTTCCCTGATTAAATCGTACTGTTCATCAGAACTCATACTTCCTATGAATTCCCCCATCCCCTTTGTCTCTAAATCTTTCGATAGCGCCCCGATCATGGCGGAAACAGTATCGTGTACGATGGCAGCCGCCCCCACCACAGTCGGAACTCCGATAGCCAGAACCGGGACACCAAGGCTCTCTTTCGTCAGACTGTGGCGATGGTTTCCCACACCGGAACCCGGGTGAATTCCGGTATCTGTCAGCTGGATTGTGGTTCCAAGCCGCTTCACGCTTCTGGCCGCCAGCGCGTCTATGGCGATAATCAAATCCGGTTTCGTCTCACGGATAATGCCCTTAATAATTTCCGCACTCTCCATCCCCGTCTGAGCCATGACTCCCGGCACAATT
Source organism: uncultured Hungatella sp. (assembly GCA_959018155.1). Classification (GTDB taxonomy): domain Bacteria; phylum Bacillota; class Clostridia; order Lachnospirales; family Lachnospiraceae; genus Hungatella. The sequence goes on along the minus strand of CAUEKH010000155.1, from coordinate 5,514 downwards.
CCACTGATCACCGGAATCTTCCTTCCCGCCCAGAATTCATCCCCATACTGGACCTTCAAATGTCTCGTCACCTGGAGATTTCCAAGGACTCTCGGCCCCAGGGAATCGGGAGTGACGGAAGCGTTGCCAAGTCCCACAACGAGAACGTGGTAACCATGGCTGTTGTATTCTTTTTTTTCTAGAAGCCGCCCAATCTGTCTTGCCAGTTCCTCGGAAACCTCCCGGTGGTAATCCTCATCCTTCACAGAAAGCCGATCGGCCTCCAAGGTGATATAGGAACCGCGGGGTTTTCCCATGGCCTGCTCCCCCTTCTCATCGAGTATCTTAACCTCCGTCATCTTAATCCGGCTGTCCGCCCGATGCCACTCCCTCAAAGAAACTCCGCTGATTTCCCCGCCCTCCCCGGGGAAGCTTTCTTTTTCTTCTACAGCAAGGTCTGTACGCACTTCAAATGTATTTTTCATAATTTGCACCTTTCTCTCATTCCTATGACTCCCGTTCCCATGACATGAGACTGTGAATCCTGCTTTCCATGGTATTTTCTGCAAAAAATAAGGATTTATGTATTGACATTCCACGGTTTATTCGATAAAATACAAAGGTATGTTTACATTGAACTGTCCGTGTCCAGGCTTTGATGCAAACCAGATTATAATATATCATAATATTGGAGGTGTACAGATTGGCTAACATTAAATCTGCAAAGAAAAGAATCTTAGTAAATGAAACGAAAGCTGCTAGAAACAAAGCGATCAGATCCAGAGTGAAAACATCTATCAAGAAGGTAGAGGCTGCTGTTAACGCCGGTGACAAGGCTGCTGCACAGGCATGTTTAACAAGCGCTATTTCCGAGATTGATAAGGCTGCTTCCAAGGGCGTATATCACAAGAATACCGCTTCCAGAAAAGTATCCAGAATCTCTAAGGCTGTAAACGCAATGGCTTAATTATAGAAAACTGATATTTGAAGCGTAATCCCATTCAGACTAACCCACTGAATGGGATTTTTTATTGGAATGACAGCGCATCATTTCCTATGGCATTCAAAGCTTCTGCCTTCCTTTCATTTCTCTTGAATTTTCCGCCCCGCCGCACTATAATATTAATGTCGCCAGTTCCGGGAGGAGTGCGGTTTCGCCCGTATCGGAGGTGTCCGGTCTCACACTGATTACCCCGGGAACACGCTCCGGCTGGCGGCATTTTATATTTACCTAATATTTTCTTGTCAGCAGCAGTTCTACGGCCATCCGGTCGGCCAGACGCCCCGTCTTTACCGCTTCTTCCGCATCCACACACTCATTTACATACGCCAGTATCTGTTCCCTGGAAAATGATTTCGCCTGGGGCATCATTTTTCCCACCACGAAAGGCGGAAGTTTTAACCGCGACGCGATGGCGCTTTTTTCCATCCCTTTTGCCATCAGTTCCTTCACCTGCAGAATCTGGTTGAACTGCCTTGCAATCAGGAACATGATGCGCATGGGCGGTTCTTTTAATGTCAGCAAATCTTCGTATAAATCCATAGCCTTTCTCGTCTGACGGTTGACGATACAGGTCACCATCTCGAAAATCTTGTTGGTGACCCGCACCGTGCAGATCGCTTCCACATCCTCGTCCGTAATAATATCCCGCCCCAGTGTGTAGCTTATCAGTTTATCCAGTTCCATTTTTATATTTTCCATGTCATCGCCGACCATATTTAAAAATAATTCCATGGTGCGGCCCGTAATCTTCTTCCCTTCCTTTGCCAGAATCGCGCCGGCCCATCTGCCAAGCTGAGCGGAGTCCTGCCGCGTCATCTCGGCCGCGTAACCCAGTTCTTTCACTCGCTTGAACATCTTGTTTCGTTTGTCCACCTCTGATTCCACGAAAATCAGACAGGTGGTATCCGGCATCTGCGGAAGGTAGGCCGCCATCTCGTCGGCCGCACTCTTAAAAAATCCGCTGTCCTCCACCAGAATCAGACGCTTTTCCGCAAAAAACGGCATGGTGTCGGCAAGGCTGATTAACTCATTGACATCCAGCCCTTTTCCCTCAAAATGGTTGTAGTTCATCGTATCATCGCCGGAGATGGCTTCCTTCAGCCTGTTCTTGTAGCTGTTCTTTAAAAATGCCTCCTCCCCGTACAGGAGATAGACCGGTTTAAAGCTGTGATTCTTTATGTCCTGATTCAGCGTCTGCATGTATTTCTCTTCCTTCCTTCTCTCGGCTCATCAATGATATTATTATACAGGGCGCGGACAACAGAGTCAATGGAGGAATTCCCTCCACCTTACCCGCACACCGTCAGTCCATAAGGTGACAGCCCCGCTCTCAGCTGTCCGGTACAGCTGAACGCCGCGGCTTTCTAAGCGTTCCACCGTTTCTTCATGGGGATGGCCATAGGAATTCCCCTCCGCATAGGAAAGGATGGCCCAGCGGACTCCCAGAGCATCGAGGAACCCTTCTGTGGAAGAATACCGCGACCCGTGGTGCGCAACCTTTAAGATCTGGATTTCTTTCAGAATCATTTCCTCGCCTTCCGCCTTCAATGCTTCCAGCAGTCTCGCCTCGCCCTCCTCACTCATATCGCCGGTGAAGAGGAGGTGGCATTTTCCGTAGTCGACCTTCAGGACCTCTGATTCCTCATTTTTATCTGTCGGCACATCCCTTTCTCCCGGATAAAGGCAGGTCACGGTGAGATTTTCCACCTTAATCTGCTCTTTGGCAGTCAAATATTTCACCTCGCCGCCACGCTGTCTCGTCAGTTCAGCCAGGGCGGTGAGCGCTTCGTCCTCCTTTCCTTGACACGAAATAAGGAGTTTTTTAATTTCCACCTCCCCGCATGACTCCAGAAGATACGTTACCCCGCTCAAATGATCCGCGTCGCCATGGCTGATAAACGCATAGTCGATCTTTGAAATTCCAAGGCTCTTGATACACGGTTCCAGCCTGTACTTTCCCAGGGATTTCTCTGTCGTACTCCCTCCATCAATTAAAATCACTGTCCGCCCCGTCCGCAGCAGAATTCCATCCCCCTGCCCCACGTCCATGAAAATGACCTCCAGACCTTCGACAGGGCGCGGAAGCAGAATAGCGAGGCATAAGAAGACGGTGGAAAGGAACAGCAGCAGGCGGAATTTCAGGAACTTACGGCTGATGAGGCGGAGAAAAATGGCTGCCGGTTTGCTTTCGTCTGCTGAATTTCTTTTATCCACTGACTTTCTTTTATCCACTGGCTTGCTTTCATCTTCCGTCTTACATTTCCCTGCTATATAATTCAAACCTCCCAATCCCCCCACCAGCAACGTATAATACAGCACACTCTCCGCCAGCTCTGGTCTTCCCCAGACGAGCGTATGGCCCGGAAGCCGTTCCGCCAGCTGGCACACCACATCATAAACATTCAATATATAATGACCGGGTCCGGCGGCAGCTACGCCCAAAACGGGCCATAGATTTCCAAGTATGGAAGCCCCGATACCGGAACAGACCACACCTCCCATGAGCGGCACTACAAGCAGATTCAAAAAAATTCCATATGGGGGAAACTGGAAAAAATGGTACAGGACGATGGGCAGCGTCCCGAGCCAGATAGCCAGGCTTACAGATATGACCTGTGAACACTTACTGTGTTTATCTCCTGGGATAACTGCATTTTTGCCTTCCAGTGCACCTCCAAGCACCTCCCCAATCGCCGGCCCGAGTCCACCGATAGACAGAATCGCTCCAAAGGAAAGCTGGACGCCGCCCTGTGTCAGAAGCAGCGGTGATTCTCCCGCGATTAACAGCAGCGCCAGGGAAGCGGAAGACAGCAAATCATACGTTCTGCCAAGATAAGAAGCGAGAAATGAAACTGCCATCATGATCACGGCCCGCTGAACAGACGCGGAACTGCCGGTCATCATGCCATAGCAGACGATAAAGCAAACACCGATTCCCCCTGCTGTGCCATATCCCGCACCGGTCTTTCTTAAAAGCCGGTAAATCCCCATTCCAATCAGCGACAGGTGAAGTCCGCTGATAGCCAGCAGATGAGCGATCCCATTTTTCTGATAGAGCGCCTTTATCTCTCCGCTGAGCTCCCTCTTATCACCGAGTACTGCCGCACAGAAGATCCCGGCGTCCTCCTCTGCTGCGGAACGGAAAATACCTCTCTTCCCCAGTTCTCTCAGTCGCCGCAGAAGTTCGGGCAGCGGCTTGCTCTGGCCGCCGCACCACTCCAGATTCTCCCCTTTCATGCGGCAGTCTACGCCTAGAGCGTGGTAATACTCTCTGGAATCAAATTCTCCCGGATTGCGCGCTGTCGAAAAAAGTTCCACTTTTCCTGTCGCCGCAACCATCATTCCGATTTTTACCTTCCATTCCGGGATATCCTCTTTTTTAAAGGAAATTTCCACACAGGGGATCCGCATACTTCCTTCTCTTTCTAAAGTATTTTCTGCCGGACCCTTTTTATTTTTCCACGAATCACCTTGATTTTCTCCCCATCTCCCCCTCAAATCCCAAACCTCATTCCCCTTTAAAACCACAGTCCAGTATTCCCCTCGGTCTTCCACCGCTGCTGCCTCTCCCCTGATCTCCACAAAACAGTTTTCCAGCGTCCGGCAGACCTCATCTCTCTTCTCCCACTGCCTAACCTCACACTCCCCTCTCACCGCCCCGGCTACAAAAGAAAAGAGAAGCAAAAACAGCCCTATGGCGCTTCTGCTCCTCATTTTTCCCGTACCGGACCCTGAAATGGCAACAGGCAGGATACCTGCCACTAAAAGGATTCCTCCCACCAGAAGACTTCCTCCCACCAGAAGACTTCCTCCCATCGCCAGTCCAGGCGGCACAAATAACCATGATGTCAGAGTAAGCAAAGCGGCTGTCTCTCCAAGTACGAATCCCCCTGCTATCAGACATAATGGACGTTTTATATTCAATTCCTCCTGTTACAGTAAAGCCTCCTTTTACAGTAAAGCCACCTATTACGGCAAAGCCTGCTGCGAAGGCTTATCTTCCTCCGCATTATAATCGAGATTCCTCTCAAACAGCTGATTTAAGGAAATGGCATCGCGGAACATCACATCCTGGGAACCATTCACGGAAATCTGCACCTTGTTGATGGAAGATACGGCTGCCAGCGAATTCACAATCGAATAGATCGGCACGTACTCCTTCACATCAAGCGTGTTATTTAAAAATGAGGAATCAAAGTTGATATAACATACATTTTCATTGACCGAGACATTTAAAAGCTTCGTATCCTTTGGAAGCGTCGCATTCGTTCCCGGCCTGTGGGGCCCCTCGATCAGCTGCTCGATGACCAGCTTTTCCAGGGAGGTGTTGACATTGTGGACGACCTCCCGCGACTCCTTCACCAGTTTTTCCCCTGAATTGTCGGCAAAATAGAGAACGAGTTCCGTCTTCTCATAGGAGTTGACATTGCTGATATTGTCGATAAAATCAGAACCGGTCAAAGCGCCGACAGGGTTGCCGGAACTGTCCATCAGCGGCTGATCCGCCGTATAAATGGTGACATAATCCACGC
>CAUEKH010000154.1 GCA_959018155.1 uncultured Hungatella sp. | reverse complement strand
ACCGTGGCCATGGATCCATGGACCGGTGAAGTCCTTGCCCTGGTAAGCACTCCGTCCTATGATAACAACGACTTTATCCTGGGGATGTCCCAGGATAAATGGACCGCCTTAAATGAGGATTCCCGCAATCCTCTGTTAAACCGTTTCAGGCAGAAGTTCGCCCCCGGCTCCTCCTTTAAACCCATCACCGCAGCCATTGGACTGGCTTCTGAGACCCTGGATCCAAATGAGGATTATGGGAATGAGGGCCTGAGCTGGCAGAAGGACCGGAGCTGGGGGAGCTATTACGTTACCACCCTCCATGAAACCGATCCGGCCAACCTGGAAAACGCCCTGGTGCTTTCCGATAACATTTATTTCGCAAAGGCGGCCCTGAATATCGGCTATGACACCTTTGCAAAGTCTATGGACCGGCTGGGCTTTGGTCAGGAGCTTCCCTTTGAGATCGCTGTGGCCAAGTCCCAGTATTCCAATACAGAGAAAATCGAGACGGAAGTCCAGCTTGCCGACAGCGGCTACGGCCAGGGGCAGATGCTAGTCAACCCGATCCATTTGGCTTCCCTCTATACGATGTTTGCCAACGATGGAAATGTAATCCGGCCGTATCTGCGCTACACCGGCAGCGACGAGCCCGACATCTGGCTTCCGGGGGCGTGCAGTCCGGAGATTGCGGCCCTGATCGAGTCGGATCTTGAAAAGGTAGTCAGTTCCGAGCACGGAACAGGCCACGCAGCCTACAGAAGCGATTTGCCGCTTGCCGGAAAGACGGGAACAGCGGAGATTAAGGCTTCCAAGGGTGATACAAGCGGCACGGAACTTGGCTGGTTTGCCGTATTTACACCGGGAAAAGACAGGGACAATCCCATTCTGCTGGTCAGCATGGTGGAAGACGTCAAGAACGCCGGCGGCAGCGGGCTGGTGGTCAGAAAGGCGAAGGCGGTGCTGGATTCCTGGATTCCGGCGGGACAGCAGCCAGGAGAAGTATTAAAATCCGAGTAAATCCGGTTGACACGGAGACATTTTGCATGGTAAGATACAAAACAAGGGAATGAGGTTCTCCCGGAGCTGATGCTCAAACCGCTGATACAGGCTGATGACTTCTGCAGATAATGCAGGGGTATCAGCCTTTTTTGCGGCTTAAGCAGCGCGGGGAGGCGAGGGTTCTCTGTCGTTATGGCGGCACCGTTATTCTATAATTTTGGAGGAAATAAAAATGTTGACAAGTCTTGCGTATATCTTTCTTTCAGGCCTGTTTCTCAGCTGGGTATTTAAGAAGCTGCGTCTTCCCGGCCTGCTGGGGCTTCTGATAACCGGAATGCTTTTGGGGCCATATGCGTTCAATCTTCTGGACGAATCAATTCTGGGGATTTCAGCGGATTTACGGCAGCTGGCGCTGATTATCATTCTGACCAGGGCCGGGCTGTCTCTCGATATTCAGGATTTAAAGAAGGTGGGAAGGCCGGCCATTCTGATGTGCTTCGTTCCGGCTTGCTTTGAGATGACCGGGATGATCCTGATTGCGCCCCGTTTGCTGGGGGTCTCTGTGATCGAGGCGGCCGTTATGGGCGCCGTTGTGGCCGCCGTGTCACCGGCCGTGATTGTGCCAAAGATGCTGAATCTCATGGAAAATGGATACGGGACGGAGCAGAGTATTCCCCAGATGATTCTTGCCGGAGCGTCGGTGGATGATGTGTTCGTGATCGTCATGTTTACCGCATTTACAGGTCTTGCCCAGGGAGAGAAAGTATCTCCTTCCAGCTTCGTCCAGATTCCGGTGTCAATCATCGTGGGACTTATTGCGGGACTTTTGGCCGGCTGGCTTCTGGCCCGGTTCTTTCAGGCGTTCCATATGAGAGATTCCGTGAAGGTGCTGATTCTCTTAAGTGCGGCGTTCCTGTTCGTGGCAGTTGAAAATACCCTGAAGGGGAAAATCCCATTTTCCGGCCTGCTGGCGGTCATGAGTATGGGGATAGCCATTCAGAAAAGGCGGACGGAGGCGGCGGAGCGGCTTTCGGTCAAGTTCTCGAAGCTGTGGGTCGCGGCGGAGGTGCTGCTTTTCGTGCTGGTGGGCGCGACTGTGGATATCAGTTATGCGTTATCGGCCGGCGCGGCGGCTGTCCTTGTCATCTTTGGGGTACTGATTTTCCGCATGGCCGGGGTATTCTGCTGCCTGATTAGGACGAAGCTGACCGGCAGGGAACGCCTCTTCTGCATGATCGCCTATATGCCAAAGGCGACGGTGCAGGCGGCTATCGGTTCCCTGCCGCTTTCCATGGGACTTCCCTGCGGGAAAATCGTGCTGACCGTGGCGGTGCTTGCCATTCTGATTACCGCGCCACTGGGGGCGTTCGGGGTGGACATGACTTACCGGAAATTTCTCTCGAAAGCGCAGGCATAGAGTCATTTTTAATCCTTATCTGGTCATCTCTCTCCCGATATGATATAATAAAACAATTGAGAACAATGTCCCTGTCAACCGGCAGGTGCATGATGGATTGGAGAGATAAGACAGTATGGTCCAGAATCGGGGCATTAATCAGGACGTGACGCAGGAAATGAACCGCTCACTCCTGCTAAAGAATTTGAGAAGAGAGGGCACCTGTTCGAGAGCGCATTTAGCGGCGCTTACAGGGCTTAAGCAGGCGACCGTTACCAATATCATGAAGGATTTTCTAAACTGGGGAATCGTGAAGGAGGTTGGTTTTTTAAATGGCAGCAAGGGCCGGCGCTCGATCGGGATCTCGATCAATACGGAGCAGTACCGTGTAATCGGTGTGCGTCTTGCGAGGAAGCATTACAGCGTGGGACTCTTTGATTTGACGGGGAAAGAGATTACGAAAAAACGGGTGGAGTATAAAACGGATGACAGCCTGAATGCGGAGACTATTTTAAGCCAGATTGTGTCTGAGATAAGGCTTTTGATGAAACGGTACGGAAAGGACTCTATTCTGGCGGCCGGTATGGCGGTGCCGGGACCATTTATCGCGAAAAAGAACAGGATTGCGCTGATTACCGGGGCGGATATCTGGAAGGACGTGGATTTGAAGGCGTATTTCGATGAAAGACTGGAGATTCCGGTGTTTTTGGAGCACAATGCCAATGCGGGAGCCTACGCCCACATGTGGGATTTGAAAGACGCGTACCACGACGATATTCTGGTCTATATTGCGGCCGGGCAGGGCATCGGGGCCGGAATTGTGATGAACGGAAAGATTTATGAGGGCGCGCTGGGAACTGCCGGCGAGATTGGCCATATGACCATTGACAGAAACGGAAAGCCGTGCGCCTGTGGAAATAAGGGGTGTCTCGAACGGTACGCCTCCTCGCTGGAACTGGTGAAAGCGGTATACGGCGACCGGGCCGGAACGGAAGGCTGCAATTTTGAAGACGTGGAGCGGCAGATCCGGGAGGGGGATTCCTTCTGTACCGGGTGTTACCGCAGTGCGTGTGAGAGCCTTGGAATCGGGATTATCAGCATTGTCAATGTGATTAATCCGGACAGGATTATCATAGGCGATGATATGGCCAGGCCGAATCCGGAACTGATGGAAACCGTGGTCCGGGACACGGTGCGGGAAGGGGTGCTCTCGGATGTGTGGGAGGGGCTTACCCTGTCTATCAGCACGTATGAGGGCGACCCGATTCTGACGGGAGCTGCAATCGTGGCTATTGACCGGATTTTCGACAGTCCAGGGCGGTTTATCGTCAGGGCGGAAGAGGAAGAGTTGCAGAAATAAATCAATGGAAATAAAGGAATTGGAAATAGAGTAACCGAAAATAAAGTAATCGGAAATAAGGTAATTGAAAATGAAGGCGGGACAGACTTAAAGCGGTCTGTTCTTCCTTCATTTTTTGTTTCCTCTTTATTTTGATGATGCTATCAATGACGAAGTGCGGACAGAGTACTGGTGCAGAAGATAAGGTGCAGGAGATAAGGTGCAGAAGGTGAGGTGCGGAAGATGAGGTGCAGAAGATGAGGTACAGGAGATGGGGTGCAGAAGGTGAGGTGCAGAAAATAAAATGAATTTTCCCTATTGACAATTTCCCCAACTGTGGTATTATTTAATCGAGGATATTAATTAATTGAATTAATACATAAAACGAAATAACATTTTAATCCAAAAAATAAAAAAGGTAAAGGAGAAGAACAATGAAGTTTTTTGTGGACACAGCAAAGGTAGAGGATATCAGGAAAGCGAATGACATGGGGATTATCTGCGGGGTAACGACAAACCCGTCCCTGATTGCAAAAGAGGGAAGAGATTTCAACGAGGTTATTAAAGAGATCACCTCCATCGTAGATGGGCCGATCAGCGGTGAGGTAAAGGCTACGACGACCGATGCGGAAGGTATGATTAAAGAGGGTCGTGAGATTGCGGCAATCCACCCGAACATGGTTGTCAAGATTCCGATGACGGTAGAAGGCTTAAAGGCAGTCAAGGTATTGAACGCTGAGGGAATCAAGACCAACGTAACTCTGGTGTTCAGCGCAAACCAGGCGCTGCTGGCAGCGAGAGCCGGGGCCACATACGTATCTCCGTTCTTGGGCCGTCTCGATGATATTTCCCAGCCGGGCGTAGAATTAATCCAGACCATCGTTGACATTTTCCGCATTGCAGATATCAAGACTGAGATTATCGCAGCCAGCGTCCGCAATCCGATCCATGTCATTGACTGTGCGTTAGCAGGCGCGGATATCGCAACCGTACCGTATGGGGTTTTAGAGCAGATGACAAAGCATCCGCTGACAGACCAGGGAATTGCCAAGTTCCAGGCTGATTACAAAGCTGTTTTCGGAGAATAAGAGAGGGGGAAATGGGGTTTGAGCGACTATCTGGATTTGAAAAAGACCGCCAATGAGATCCGCAAGGGAATCGTGACGGCTGTACACGCTGCTAAATCCGGCCATCCGGGCGGCTCTCTGTCATCGGCGGATTTATTTACCTGGCTTTATTTTAAGGAAATGAACATCGACGAGAAGGATCCGCGGAAGGAGGACCGCGACCGCTTCGTCCTTTCTAAAGGGCATGTGGCGCCGGCCTATTATTCCACACTGGCAAACAGGGGATTTTTCCCGGTTGAGGATTTGAAGACGCTGCGCCATACCGGTTCGTATTTACAGGGGCATCCCGACAGGAAGCATATCCCGGGAGTTGATATGTCCAGCGGTTCCCTGGGACAGGGAATCTCCGCCGCCGTCGGCATGGCTCTTTCCGCCAAGATGGACGGCAGGGATTACAGAGTTTACACCCTCCTCGGAGACGGAGAACTGGAGGAGGGGCAGGTGTGGGAAGCCGCCATGTTCGCAGGCCACAGGAAACTTGACAACCTGGTGGTGATTGTGGACAATAATGGCCTTCAGATCGACGGTTCCGTGGATGAAGTCTGCTCGCCCAACCCCATAGATAAGAAGTTTGAGGCATTTAATTTCCATGTCATCTGCATCGACGGCCACGATTTCGGGCAGATAGAGAAGGCATTTGCAGAAGCCAGAGAGACGAAGGGGATGCCGACAGCCATCATTGCAAAGACCTTAAAGGGGAAAGGCGTTTCCTTCATGGAAGGCGCTGTGGCATGGCACGGAGCCGCGCCAAACGATGAACTGTATGAGGTTGCGATGGCAGATTTGGAGAAAGCAGGTGAAGCATTATGCCAGAGATGATGGAAAAGACTGTGAAGAAGATAGCGACGAGAGAAAGCTACGGCAATGCCCTGGCGGAGCTTGGGGCTGTCAATGAGAAGATCGTGGTGCTGGACGCTGACTTGGCGGCCGCCACAAAAACCGGTATTTTCAAAAAAGCATTTCCGGAGCGCCATATTGACTGCGGGATCGCGGAGTGCAATATGATGGGAATTGCGGCGGGACTTGCGACTACGGGGAAGATTCCATTTGCCAGTACATTTGCCATGTTTGCGGCGGGCAGGGCGTTTGAACAGGTGCGTAACTCCATCGGCTATCCTCATCTGAATGTAAAGATTGGCGCGACTCATGCCGGGATTTCTGTCGGCGAGGACGGAGCGACACATCAGTGCAACGAGGATATCGCGCTGATGAGGACGATTCCGGGTATGGTGGTTCTCTGCCCGTCTGATGATGTGGAGACGAAGGCAGCCGTGAAGGCGGCGGCAGAGTATGAAGGTCCGGTCTATATGCGGTTCGGCCGTCTGGCGGTTCCGGTTATCAATGACCGCCCCGATTACGAGTTCCAGATGGGAAAAGGGGTCATTCTCCGCGAAGGGAAGGACATAACGATTGTGGCCACAGGGCTGGAAGTCGCTCACTCGCTGGAGGCGGCCAGACTGCTGGAAGCCGACGGAATTGATGCCGAGTTACTCAA
>CAUEKH010000153.1 GCA_959018155.1 uncultured Hungatella sp. | reverse complement strand
AAAGCGTTGAAAGAGTATCAGGAAATCCCGTCTCCTCAGGAGGAACTGGCTAAAATCCCGATGCTTTCCCGAGAGGATATCAGCCAGGAGCCGGAGAAGATTGTCTGGGAAGAGAAGAACGTGGATGGAATCACGGTAATCCACCATGAGATGTTTACTTCAGGGATTGGATATTTAAAGATCCTCTTTGACACTTCAGCCGTGCCGGAAGAAGATCTGCCGTATGTGGGGCTTTTGAAGGCGGTGCTGGGCTACGTCGATACGAAAAATTACACCTATGGAGATTTGACGAGCGAAATCCATTTGAACAGCGGCGGGGTGAGTTTCAGTGTGACCTCCTGGCCGGATTTGAAGGGGAAGACCGCGGCCGGGCAAAATGCGGCCAGGACAGCGGCCGGGAAGAGAGCAGGCGATGCTGATACGGAAGCTGCCGGCACATCGGCCGGATTTAAGGGCGCCTTTGTTGCAAGCGCCAGAGTACTGTACGAAAAGCTGGATTTCGGATTCTCCATTATCGGGGAAATCCTGACGGATTCGATTCTGGAAGATGAAAAACGGCTTGGGGAAGTGATCAGCGAGACGAGATCGAGAGCCAGGATGAAGCTGGAGGGCGCTTCCCATTCAGCGGCTGTGGCGAGGGCGACATCGTATTTCTCACCGACTTCTTATTATAATGATATCACCGGCGGAATCGGTTATTACCATTTCTTAGAGCAGCTGGATAAGGATTATCCAGTTCATAAAAAAGAGATTATCGAACGGCTGAAAATGGTGATGAGACAGCTTTTCACCGTTAAAAATATGATGGTCAGCTATACTGCCGACCAGGAGGGCTTTGGCCTGCTTCCGGAGGCGATGAAGAAGCTGACCGGCGTACTTCCGGAGGGAAGCGGCGAGGTCTATCCGTTCACATTTCCGGCGGGGAACCGCAATGAGGGATTTAAGACGGCGTCACAGGTCAATTACGTGGCCCGCTGCGGTTCATTTGCGGGAAGCGGTTATTCCTACACTGGCGCGCTGCGGATTTTGAAGGTGATTTTAAGCTATGACTATCTCTGGATTAATCTGCGTGTGAAAGGCGGCGCTTACGGCTGTATGAGCGGCTTTGGCCGATCCGGGGAAGCGTATTTTACCTCTTACCGCGACCCGAATTTGAAGGAGACGAACCGGGTCTACGAGGGTGTCGTGAACTATCTGGAACATTTCAGCGTCGAGGATCGCGATATGACGAAGTATGTGATTGGAACCATCAGCGATATGGATGTGCCGTACCCGCCGTCGACGAGAGGAAGCCGCGGTCTGTCGGCCTATTTATCCGGCGTGACGGACGAGATGATGCAGCAGGAGCGGGATGAGGTGCTTTCCTGCACCCAGGAAGATATCCGGGCGCTGGCGCCGATTGTAAGAGCGGTTTTGGAGACGGGAAGCCTCTGCGCCATTGGAAATGAAGAGAAAATCGAAGCGGATAAGGAACTCTTTAAAGAGACGAAGAACTTATTCCACGCGTAAATACGAAGGAGAATTCATGGAAAATAATTATAAATCAGGATTTGTAACATTGATCGGCCGCCCCAACGTGGGGAAATCCACGCTGATGAACCATTTAATTGGGCAGAAAATAGCCATTACCTCGGATAAGCCCCAGACTACGAGGAACCGGATTCAGACCGTGTATACCGACGAGCGCGGCCAGATCATTTTCCTCGACACGCCGGGCATCCACAAGGCGAAAAATAAGCTGGGCGAATACATGGTGAATGTGGCGGAACACACCTTAAAAGAGGTGGATGTGGTGTTGTGGCTGGTGGAGCCGAGTACCTTTATCGGGGCCGGGGAACGCCATATCGCGGAGCAGTTAGAGAAGGTGAAGACTCCGATCATCCTGGTCATCAACAAGATTGACACGGTGAAGAATCAGGAAGATATCCTGACATTTATCAATGCTTATAAGGATATCTGCAATTTTGCGGAAATCGTGCCGGTCTCTGCTTTGAAAGATAAGAATACGGATCTGATGCTGGAACTTATTTATAAATACCTGCCGTACGGTCCCCAGTACTACGACGAGGACACGGTGACCGATCAGCCGATGCGCCAGATAGCCGCGGAGTTAATCCGTGAAAAGGCACTGCGCCTGCTGAATGACGAGATTCCTCACGGGATCGCCGTGACGATTGAGAAAATGACCGAGCGGAAGAATGGCATGATGGATATTGAGGCCACGATTATCTGCGAGCGTGAAACTCACAAGGGAATTATTATCGGTAAGGGCGGATCGATGTTAAAGAAGATCGGAAGTTCTGCGCGCCGGGAGATTGAGGGTCTGATGGACACCCAGGTGAATTTACAGCTGTGGGTCAAGGTCAGAAAAGAATGGCGGGACAGCGAACTCTATATGAAGAACTACGGTTATAACGAAAAAGACATATAATATTACAAATAGATGCAAAAAGTGACATATTAAAAGCAATACAGGAAGAAGGACAGGTGGTATGTGATGAGGGAAGCAGTCAGGCTGACCGGTATGGTGCTCAAAGCAACCCCGTCCGGCGAGATGGATAAGCGGCTGGTGATTCTGACGAAGGAGCGGGGGAAGATAACCGCCTTTGCCAGGGGCGCCAGAAGACCGGGCAATATGCTGATGGCTGTCTGCCGTCCATTTGCCTTCGGCCAGTTCCAGCTCTATGAGGGCAGGGACGCATATACGCTTCAGTCTGCGGAGATATCAAATTACTTTGAAGAACTGGCCGCGGATGTGGAAGGGACGTGTTACGGGTCGTATTTTCTGGAATTTACCGACTACTATACGCGGGAGAATATGGAAGGGACGGCCATGCTGAAGCTGTTGTACCAGTCGGTCAGAGCACTTTTAAAGCCTGCCATTTCAAATGAACTGGTGAGAAGGATCTATGAGTTGAAGGCCATGGTAATCAACGGGGAGTATACGGAGAAACCGCCCAGAGAGGTGGGAGATTCCGCCAATTACGCATGGGAGTACGTGATATTATCACCCGTTGAGCATCTTTACACGTTTACACTGACAGAGCCGGTGCTGGAGGAATTCGGCCGGTGCGTGGAGATCAACAAGAAGCGGTATGTAGATAAAGAGTTCCATTCCCTGGAGATTCTGGACGTAATAATAGGAAAAAAACCGCTGTGAAGCGGGCAAAAAGGGGAATGGGAGACGGAACTGTGGAAGCAAAGCCGCTTCACTACAGCGGTATCAGGCGGCGAAAACAGCAGCAGGTACGGCAAAAAATACCGAAAGTAGCGGTTGAAGGTATTGAAATGGCTGGAACCATTTGGTATAATGTGAGCACATATGCGCCAAATGCAGGAGGATAATAGATGAAAAAAGGAAGCAGAGTTCTGGCAGCATTGCTGGCTGTAGGGCTGTTACTTGGAGGCTGTGCCGGAAAAAGCGGGGAGAATTCGTTTGATGATCCGAAGGGCAGCAGCATCTATGTGACAGAGGAAGGCACGTTTTCAACGGCTACAGTGGAAAACTTTGACAGCCAGGATCCGAATTATGAGCTCATGCAGCTGGGTAGCGAGGATGACTGGAAGGCATATCTGGAAGAAATGGCTGCCGAGTATAATGGAGAACATGGAGAAGGGGCTGTCACCTTAAAGTCCTGCGGTTTTGGGGACGGAACCATGAAGATGATATTTGACTACGCTACAGGCAGTGACTTAGTGCAGTTTACAAAGACATATGAAGATACGGCGAATGAAGTGGAATCGCTTTCATTTACCACTGTGGAAGATGCGTTAAGCCAGGCAGCGGCGGAGAATGCCTTATTTATCCGGCTGTCGGACGGCAAATCGGCGACTACAGATGAGATTGCGAAGAAATCTGACTACCATGTGGTTGTCGTAGAGGGAACTCCCGGAAAGACCCAGAAGATTAAGACGGAGGGCAAGATAGCGTTTGTGTCGAACAATGTGACGATTAACAGCAGCTATGCCGTGGAGACAAAAGAGGGAAAGAGTTACATTATATTTAAATAAGAGAGGTTCAGACGATGGAAAAGACAATGGAAAAGATTGTGGCACTTGCGAAATCGAGAGGATTCGTGTATCCGGGTTCCGAGATTTACGGCGGTCTTGCCAATACCTGGGATTATGGTAATTTAGGTGTGGAGTTAAAGAACAATGTGAAGAAGGCCTGGTGGCAGAAATTTATTCAGGAGAGCCCGTACAATGTAGGTGTGGACTGTGCAATCCTGATGAATTCTCAGACATGGGTGGCTTCCGGCCATTTAGGAGGATTCTCCGACCCGCTGATGGACTGTAAGGCGTGCAAGGAGCGTTTCCGTGCCGACAAGCTGATTGAAGATTACATGGCGGAACACGGCATCACCATCGAGGGCAGCGTCGACGCCTGGTCTCAGGAAGAGATGAAGAAGTACATTGATGAGAATAACATCTGCTGTCCAAGCTGCGGCAAGCATGATTTTACCGATATCAGACAGTTCAATTTAATGTTTAAGACCTTCCAGGGCGTTACCGAGGACGCGAAGAATACGGTATACTTAAGACCGGAGACGGCACAGGGTATTTTCGTAAACTTCAAGAATGTCCAGAGAACCTCCAGAAAGAAGATTCCGTTCGGAATCGGTCAGATCGGTAAGTCTTTCCGTAATGAGATTACACCGGGTAACTTTACCTTCCGTACCAGAGAGTTCGAGCAGATGGAACTGGAATTCTTCTGTGAGCCGGGAACCGATTTAGAGTGGTTTGCATACTGGAAGCAGTTCTGTATCGACTGGCTGAAGGCTCTTGGCATGAAGGAAGACGAGATGCGCGCCCGTGACCACTCTCCGGAAGAACTCTGTTTCTACAGCAAGGCGACGACAGACCTGGAGTTCTTATTCCCGTTCGGCTGGGGCGAACTCTGGGGAATTGCTGACAGAACCGATTACGACTTAACCCAGCATCAGAACACCTCCGGCCAGGATATGACATATTTCGACGACGAGAAGAAGGAAAAATACATTCCTTACGTAATCGAGCCATCCCTGGGTGCAGACAGAGTTACGCTTGCGTTCTTATGTTCTGCATACGACGAGGAAGAGATCGGAGAAGGCGATGTCCGTACCGTCCTTCATTTCCATCCGGCTATCGCGCCGGTGAAAATCGGTGTGCTGCCGCTGTCCAAGAAGTTAAATGAAGGCGCGGAGAAGGTATATGGCGAGTTGTCCAAATACTACAACTGCGAATTTGATGACAGAGGAAATATCGGAAAACGTTACAGAAGACAGGATGAGATTGGTACTCCGTTCTGTGTCACCTACGACTTCGATTCCGAGGAAGACCATGCGGTAACGGTCCGCGACCGCGATACCATGGAGCAGGTGAGAGTTCCGATTGAAAAGCTGAGAGAATACTTTATGGATAAATTTACATTCTAATACATGAGGGAAAGAATAAATCCATTGATAAAACAGGCAGTATGGCATATGCTAATAGTAGGCTGGTAGCTGTTTCAAACATATTGGATTATTTGAAGCATAAGATGTGCATGATAAGTAAAGAATGAATATGTCGGGTATGAGACTTGAAACCATACCGAGTGGTCGGAATGGAGACCTAAAACCCATTCGAGTGTAGAGAAAACTACTAAAAATCATTGGGGAATGATTCGTTCATTCCCCTTTTTACGTAGGAGGGTTTTTGTGTGTGGTAAGTTTTAAAGAACGGGTTAAAAATGAGGCAATTATAAATGCCAGTTTATATGAAAAAAATTACATCCAATATGAATAGCTAGTGTGTTCAGAGGCTTTTGAGACTAGTTATCATGTGATAAAGTGCGATAAAGGAAACTATTTGCATTTGATCGGCATACACACAGAATTATCAGCAGAAGCTTTTTTTTAATAAATGTGTAGCAGGAGAATTACTGGAAGAAGATTTTGATTTTAAGAAACCGGGGAAGTCGGAAAAATCTGTGAAAGGTTCTGTCAGAGAAAAGATGGCAGTTTTGCCGGCTATGATGATACTGTTTACACAGAAATTGGTAGCGGAAAATAATTAAAAAAAGAATAAAGTGGAATGCGCATTTGCTACAACGGATCATGTGTGTACATTGGGATTTTCTATGTCTGGACGTCCAAAGTCACTTCTAAAAGGAAATGAACTGGATAAGAGCAAATCAAAAGGCGTGGACCTGATTTTTAGAAAACAGAGAAGCAGCAATAAGTTATATGAAGAACTTGTGTGGGGAAATAAAGAAGACATCGAAAAATATCAGGAGAAAATACAGAATTTGATTACACCTGCATTTCTCGAAGAAATAAATGAGAAAAAGAATCAGCAACAGTGATGATGTATGATAGATTTACATATGATG
>CAUEKH010000152.1 GCA_959018155.1 uncultured Hungatella sp. | reverse complement strand
GAACAGACCTGGAGGGCGGAAAGACCCGGGAAAACTTAAATGGAAAAGAGTATTACGGGGAGTATCTGGCAGCTACCGACCCCATGGGAAGCCCGAAGAAGAATCCGGTGTCCCATGTGGCCTACGGCTATGCGACCCAGGTTGTCTGCTTAAAAGAAGACGGCACGGTAGAAAAAGTGGTTGCGGCCCATGATGTCGGAAAGGCAATCAACCCGTTATCCGTAGAAGGTCAGATTGAAGGCGGCGTGGTGATGTCGCTTGGATTTGCGCTGACAGAGGATTTCCCGTTAGACCACGGAAAACCATTGGCAAAATTCGGTACGCTGGGACTGTTCCGCTCTGATAAGACTCCACCGGTGGAGAGTATCATTGTGGAAGAAAACAAGGATCCGCTGGCGTACGGTGCAATAGGAATCGGAGAGATTACCTCCATCCCGACCGCGCCGGCCGTGCAGGGCGCTTACTATAAGTTCGATGGTGATTTTCGCACATCACTGCCTCTTGAGAATACACCGTACTCGAAGAAGAAAAAATAAAGATGGTTGCTTACTAAGGGCGCAGAGGGCTGTGTGAAACACAGCCCTGCGCCCTTTAGGCTCTTATGGCTGAGTCCGGGGAATCGCGGTTTTTGGCTTGTCAGGGATAAGGACATGGGGTATACTGAAAGTATATTTTGTGTAATAGCTTAGAATAAATTTATGATAGAGAAAGGCAGGTACTGCTTTATGAAAAAAGTATTAAAAGGCGGAACTGTGGTATCGGGAACCGGCTGTAAAAAGGCCGATGTTCTCTTAGAAGATGGAAAAATCGCAGCGGTAGCCGCAGAGATTGAGGATGAGGAGGCAGAAATCACTGATGTGACGGGAAAACTGCTGTTCCCTGGATTTATTGATGCCCACACTCATTTTGATTTACACGTATCGGGAACCGTGACGGCTGACAATTTCGAGACGGGCACGAAGGCGGCCCTGGCCGGCGGAACTACGATGATTATTGATTTCGCAACCCAGTACAAGGGAGAGAGTCTGCAGACAGCTCTGGACAACTGGCATAAAAAGGCGGACGGGAATGCCTCCTGTGATTACGGTTTCCATCTGGCTATCTCGGACTGGAACCCGCAAATCAGCGAGGAACTTCAGAAAATCGTGGATGAAGGCGTTTCCTCTTTTAAAATTTATATGACATACGATGATATGGTTCTGGATGACAAGTCCATTTACCAGGTATTAAAGCGGCTGAAAGAGGTGGGCGGTATTGCCGGAGTCCACTGTGAGAATAAGGGGATCATCGAGGCGCTTGTCGAAGAAGAGAAGAACAAGGGCCATCTCGACACATCAGCCCATCCGAAGACGAGGCCGGCAATCGTGGAGGCGGAGGCAATCAGCCGTCTGTTAAAGATTGCGGAACTGGTACATACGCCTGTGATTATTGTCCATTTAAGCTCCGGGGCCGGATATCAGGAAGTGAAATATGCGAGAGAACGGGGACAGGAGGTTTATCTGGAAACGTGTCCACAGTACCTCGTGTTAAATGAGAGTGTATACAGTTTGCCGGATTTTGAAGGAAGCAAGTATGTGATTGCCCCTACGATCAAGAAAGAGACAGACAGCACCCGGTTGTGGAATGCTATCAGAAAAGACCATATCCAGACAATTTCTACGGACCACTGCAGCTTTACCACAGAGCAGAAGGCTGCGGGAAAGGATGATTTCACAAAGATTCCATGCGGTATGCCGGGAGTTGAGTCGAGACCGGCCCTGATATATAGCTTTGGCGTGCTGGAACGTGATATCAAGCTGGAACAGATGTGCAGGCTTCTGGCAGAGAATCCGGCAAAGCTTTATGGCGTCTATCCACAGAAAGGGGTTATCGCGCCCGGCAGTGATGCGGATATCGTAGTCTGGAACCCGGATACAGAGTGGACCATGTCGGTGGAGAACCAGGTTGCCAATGTGGATTACTGCCCGTTTGAAGGCACAAAGGTAAAAGGAAAAGCAGAACTCGTCTATTTTAAAGGAGAACTGGCTGCGAAAGACGGTAAGGTGATACTGGAGAAGAGCGGCAGATACGTGCCGAGAAATCGCCGGATGGAACTGGATTGACGGGAAATGGGACGGGCAGATAGATGAAGGTTTACAGTTATGGTGAGGATGGCCTGGTTTCCAGGCCATCTCTTCTGAATGCGTTAAACTTACCCGAAAAGCCTCATCTGGTGGTCTGTTTAGCCGGAGGCGGTGGGAAGACCAGCGTGATGTACGGCCTGGCTGACGAACTGGCTGCTTCAGGAAAACGTGTGATTGTCACGACCACAACTCATATTTTTTACCCGACAGACCGATGTGTGGTAGAAACGGATCAGGCAGAGATTGTGGGAAACTGGATCGCAGAGAATAAGAAGACGGCAGGGCCGGGTAAGCTTCATGGGGATTCCGCTGAAGCCGTTTGTGAAAACTCAGGCCGGGAGGCCGGCTGGAATGATGGCCGGGTTATCGTAGTCGGGCAGACACCGGCAGCGAAACAGAGTGGTGAAGTCAGAAAAATGACAGGCCTTCCTCTGAATGAAATCGGTAAGCTTTCCCGGTATGCAGATGTACTGCTCATTGAAGCAGATGGAGCGAAGCGTCTTCCGATTAAAGTACCGAGGGAGGGGGAACCGGTTATTCCTCCTGAAACAGACGCCGTGAGTGGCTGCGCGGGACTTGACTGCATTGGGCTGACGATGGAGGAAACGTGTTTTCGCACCGAATTGGCCGAAAAACTGTTAGGATATTCCGGGAACCATCGGATGACAGCCTCAGATGTAGCCAGGATTCTGACTGATGAAAACGGAACGAAAAAGTCGGTTGGGGCTTTGCCTTATCGGATTGTGCTAAATAAAGCAGATAATCAGGAACGCAGGCAAAAGGCGGTGGCGGTAATTGAAGAAATTGAAAGGCTGGGAGGAGCGGAGGCTTTCTGTTGTACGGTGACCTGCTTCCTTTCTGTTAAATAAACGGGGTTTTGGATACTGTCACGGATAAAATGAATAAAGAGAATCAGAATCAGTGAGGAGACTTATGATACAGGGTAATTACGACATCAATCCCGATATTTTTGTTTCGTATATAGAAAATGCCGTATCAAAATTAGCGGACGAACAATACCTTGCTTTTGTACAAATGTTTGATGAGAGCCGGTTGTCTGAAAAAGATGTGATTCTTGCACTGAAATTTTCAGATGAGGATTATCCGGTCACAAAGATCGATAATCCACTTGAAGTAAAATGCGGAGAACGCAGAGTCGATACGGGTAAATTCAATGATAACAGTGGATTTTATATGGATTACGATTTAACAACCGGAGGAGAGTTAAATGATTTATCCTTGTCCTGTGAGTTTTTGAGAACAGAAGGCGGTTATCGGGTATGTTTATCCGATTTGCATACGCTATAGATAATAGTGACAGCTTTTAATGGAGGGACGGGCTTCTTCAAAATACGCAGATATTGGCCTGTCAGAGAAAGAAACGAGGTAAAATTTATGAAATGGGAAAATATTCATGTTGATATGATACTGGAACCGGAAGGGATGGGAATCGTCTTTTATTCGGAAGGGGCGGTAAAGGATATTCCCGAAGGAGAGGATTTCCTGAAAAATGATTTCTGGGAACCTCAGAAAGTCGCTGCTCACATTAAAAAGGGGGATATTGTTGCCATCTGTACGGAATGTGATTCGGCTGAATTTGAATTAAGATTTCGCAGTGGCCAGCCTGACAGTGAAATTATGGAAAAATATCCGGCGCATAATCAACTGGGAATTGAAGTCATGGGAAATGAAATCAACGTCATTGATTTATACTGGCTGATGGAATGGGAGAACTACTGCCCGGAGGAACAGCAAATAGAAATTGAGCCGGGATTTTACTCTCTGACATTCTGCGGGGAACCACCGACCCGGGCGGCGCAGAAAACGCTGAGTGAAGAAGAGTTTGAGGAATACACAGACAGGCCACGCATTATTTACGTATACATAAACAGGCTGGAAGCGATGCTGGATCGTGAATGTACCGGTGTGCCAGAACTGTATTGGGCGTATGAGGATTAAATTACGGAAAGGAATGGGACGTGGAGTCCTCTTGTAAGAAGGTTATGAAAAAGGTATTGATAAAAGGAGCCGGAGATCTGGCGACCGGAATTGCGTGCAGGCTTCACCGCTGCGGATACCAGGTGGTGATGACGGAGATTGCTGTGCCGACGACGGTGCGCAGGACGGTGGCATTTTCAAGGGCTGTGTATGAGGAAAAAGCCGTGGTGGAGGATATTACGGGAATCCTCTGTCATAGTACCGAAGAGATTGAAGCGGCGGTGGCGCATGACAGGATTGGCGTCATTGTGGATGAGTTCTGCAAAATCAGAGAACTGTGGAAACCGGATATTGTAGTAGATGCCATACTTGCGAAGGTAAATCTGGGAACCGGGATCACAGAGGCGGATATCGTGATCGGCGTAGGACCGGGATTTACTGCCGGAGTGGACTGCCACGCGGTTGTGGAGACGAAGCGAGGGCATGATTTGGGCCGTGTGATCTGGAAGGGGAGCGCAATTCCGAATACCGGCGTTCCCGGAATGATTGGAGGTTACGATAAGGAGCGGATTATCCGTGCTGCTTCAGAGGGGATTTTCCGAGGTGCGGTGACGATCGGAACCGTTGTAGCGAAAGGTGAAATTGTCGGGTACAGCGGGGAGACACCGATTTATGCGGAAGTGGGCGGTGTTGTGCGCGGCCTGCTTCAGGACGGAGTACCGGTAACGCCTGGAATGAAATCAGGTGATGTGGATCCGCGGGGAGTTGTGGAACACTGCTATACCGTTTCAGATAAGGCGACTGCAATTGGAGGCGGCGTGTTGGAGGCGATTCTGAGTTTAGAGAAGAAACGCCGTCAGGGATAAAATGGAGGGATTTTATGAGGCTGTTTTTGATTTTGCTGGCAGCAGGCGATGGAAAGCGGTTCGGAGGAAATAAGCTGCTTTCAGAATTTCATGAAAAACCGATGTACCGGTATCTGGTGGAAGAGATCGAGAAGCTTCCGGAAGGAACGTTTGCCGGAAAACTGGTGGTAACTCAGTATGAAAAGCTGGGAGAGGATTTGGACAGACTGGGATACCGTGTGGTCCACAACCATGAAAGCAGCCTGGGTATTTCTCATTCCATTCATTTAGCGCTGGGAGCTCTGGCTGAAGAGGAGGAGAAGGGTGACGGGGAAACGGCATACTGTTTTGCTGTCTGTGACCAGCCTTATCTGAAGGCGTCTACAGTTTTACGCCTGATCGAAGGCTGGAAAAAGAGCGGAAGAGGGCTTGGTTGCCTCTGTAATCTTGGGGAACTGGGAAATCCTGTAATTTTTTCCTCCTGCTACAGGGAAGAACTGATGGGACTCACAGGCGATGTGGGAGGAAAACGGGTGGTTCGTAAACACATCGAGGATTTGTTCCTGCAGGAAGTGGATGACGGGCTGGAACTGGTGGATATTGATGTGAAGATGTAGGCGTTTACCAGAGGAGGGAGGAATCACTGTGCTGGCTTATGGTAACAGAGTGGCAATTGTGTGCTGTTCCAATGGCAGACCTGTAGAATGGAAGGGAAAAATCGACAGGCTTGTGAAGACATTGGAAGAAATCGGGCTGTCTCCGGTACTCAGTCCCCTGATCTATGCGGCGGATCCGGAGGGAATATTTGCAGGAACCGGACAGGAGAGGGCAGAGGCGCTGTTGGAAATGTACAGGGAGAGAACGGTGCGCGCTATTTTCGATATATCGGGAGGCGATATTGCCAATGAAATTCTTCCCTACCTTGATTTTGAAGTTGTCAGGCAGAATCCGAAGCCATTTTTCGGCTATAGTGATGTTACGGTCATATTAAACAGTATTCATGAGGCAACAGGTCAGGAAACGTATTATTATCAGGTTCGGAATCTGACAGGATCCTGTAAGGAGAGCCAGAAGAAGGCTTTTGTCCGGACCATGCTTCAGGGAGAAAGGGATCTGTTTGATTTCCATTATCACTTTATCCAGGGCGGGTCTATGAGCGGCGAGGTGGCAGGCGGTAATATCCGGTGCCTCCTGAAGCTGGCAGGGACTCCGTTCTGGCCGCAGATGGAAGGAAAAATTCTCTTTCTGGAGGCATATGGCGGCGGCCCGGCTCAGATGACAACGTATCTAAGCCAGCTTCGCATGATGGGAGTTTTTGAGAAAGTCAGCGGAATCCTGCTGGGGACATTTACAAAGATGGAGGAGGAAGGTCATCAGCCGGATATCGCAGCTCTCGTGAAAAGTAATGTCAAAAAGCAGGTTCCGATTGCGAAAACACAGGAACTCGGCCATGGAATTGATTCCAAGTGTCTGGCGCTGGGGAGAAAAATCTGG
>CAUEKH010000151.1 GCA_959018155.1 uncultured Hungatella sp. | reverse complement strand
CGCAGATAGCAAAATTGGCAGAGGGTGTGAGTTCCCAGCAGGATGCAACCCGTCTCCTCACAGAGATGATTCGTAAGTACTGTATGCTGGTGCGCAATTACTCTCTCCGCGGCTGCTCTCCGGTGGTACAGAAGGTGGTGAATCACATCAATTTAAGCCTCACGGAGGATTTATCCTTAAAACGTCTGGCTACGGAATACTCTGTCAATGCCAGTTATCTGTCTGCTCTCTTTAAAAAGGAGATGGGAGTGACGCTCTCTGACTACGTGAGCCAGCAGAGGATCCGGCGGGCGATTACTCTTTTAAACTCTACCAATCTCCAGATTCAGAATGTGGCGGCTGAGAGCGGGATCTATGATGTCAATTATTTCAGAAAACTGTTTAAGCGGATTACGGGTAAAACTCCCACAGAATATCTCAAGCAGATAAAGAGCCAGCCGGGGGAGACGCTGGCCGGGAAAAAGAGAGGACAGGTTGGCTGATAACGGCATAATTTTTAGAAAAACGACAAAAAAAGTAAAGAATTCGCCATAATGTCCAAAAATCGTACTCCTGAGTTTCCCTGTATTCGTGGTACACTGTGCATATACGATTTGTAAAAAAAGGAGGTAGAACGGTATTTGAGGTGTCCCCGGAAAAAGGGACAGAGAATCAAGAAAGGAGAAGGGAACCATGGAAAAAGGATTGATTGGTATTCAGATGAGTACAATCAAGAATAAGATTACCGAACTTGGGGCCTATGGCACTCTGAAGGCATGTGCTGAGCTGGGTTATCACTGTGTAGAGGTAAGTCAGGTAGCCATGACTCCGGAGAACGTGGAGGGCATGAGAAAAGCGTCAGAAGAATTCGGCGTGAAGATTGCTGCCTGTACGGCCGCGCTGGAGCCTATGATGCCGGGAATGCCGGGGGAATATTTAAGCACGGATTTCGACAAGATCGTGAATGACTGCAAGACCTTAAAGTGCGATATGCTGCGCATCGGTATGCTTCCCATGACCTGTATGGGCAGCAGGGAGAAGGCTCTGGACTTTGTGAAGAGCGCTGATGAGATGGCATTAAAGCTGAAAGAGTACGGGATTGACCTTTACTACCACAACCATCATGTGGAATTTGTGAAATACGATGGTCAGTATCTCTTAGATATCATTAAGGATACGACAAAACAGATGGGCTTTGAGCTGGATATCCACTGGATTCAGAGAGGCGGGGAAAATCCTGTTGAGTTCATCAGAAAGTACGCGGGCCGCATCCGTCTGCTGCATTTAAAGGACTATCGGATTGGCCAGATCCGGATGCCGGAGGGGGCTTTTGATCCTAAGGTATTTATGCAGGCCTTTGGCAATATCGTAGAGTTTGCCGAGGTGGGAGAGGGCAATCTCCCGATAAAGGAATGTATCGAAGCCGGTCTGGCAGGTGGCAGCGAATACTTCCTTATTGAACAGGACGACACCTATGGAAGAGACCCCTTTGAGAGCCTGAGAAACAGCAGGGATAACTTAATTGCCATGGGCTATGGCAGCTGGTTTGAACTGTAAGCATCCAAAAAGCAAAGGAGAAAAAAATGGGAGCGAAAAAAGAAAATAACAAGTCAGATGCAAGTGGAATCCATCGCGCAAAACTTTGGGAAATCGGGTTTTATGCCCTGAATAATACCTCCACCAATATTTACATGATGATCTTCATGTATGTCAGCTACTTCCTGGTAGGAATTGTAGGAACTACCGTAGTGTTTGCAGGGTCTATCACAACGATCATGCGTATGTGGGACGGTGTTACCGACCCGCTGATCGGATATGTGGTTGATAAGACCAACAGTAAGTTTGGTAAGAACCGTCCATTTATCCTCATCGGAAACCTGATCCTTCTGGTTACCAGTTTTATTATCTTCAAAATTACACCAAGTCTGCCTATGGTGGCCAGACTTCCGTTCTACATCATTCTGTATATGTTTTATATTATCGGTTATACCTGCCAGTGCGTCGTAACAAAGTCCGCACAGACGTGTCTGACCAATGATCCGAGCCAGAGACCTATTTTCGCTATGTTTGATACCATTTACAATGCACTTGTATTCGCTATCATGCCGGTTATTATCACCAGCGTTCTGATTCCGAAATTCGGTGGAAATGAAGCGTTTAACAATCCTGACTTCTTCGTCGGTTTGTGGTCTTACTTAGCGCCGCTTTCCCTGTTCTTCGCAATTATTGCCATCATCGGTCTGTGGAGAAAAGACCGGGTGGAGTACTATGGAACGGGTGTGGTAAAGCGTGTTACCTTTAAGGATTACTGGGAGGTATTAAAGAGCAACAGAGCAATCCAGATGCTGGTTGTCTCTGCATCTTCTGATAAACTTTCCATGTCCATGCGTAGCAATTCCATTATTTACGTTATGCTTTACGGTATTATCTGCGGCAACTATGCTCTGTATGGTTCCATGAGTGCCTTAAGTACGGTGCCGACAATCATAGTTACGCTTCTCCTTATGAACTTTGTAGCCAGAAAGATGGGACAAAAAGCAGCCATGCTGGTAGGCACCTGGGGAGGTATAATCACTGCAATTTTATTCTTCTTCCTGTTCCTGTTCGGTGATCCGACTACCTTCAGCTTTACGAATATCTCCTTCTTTACCGTGGCGTTTGTCGTTCTTTTCATCGTCATGTCGGGCTTCAGCAACATGTCCTCCAACATCGTTATCCCGATGACGGCAGACTGTGCAGACTATGAAGTATACCGTTCCGGTAAATACGTACCGGGCCTGATGGGAACTCTGTTCAGCTTTGTTGATAAGATGATTTCTTCCCTGGCTGGTATGTTCGTGTCCGTAATGATCGCAGCGATTGGCTTTAAGACGGCACAGCCGACTCCGGATACTCCTTATACCAGTGGTATCTTCTGGGTAACCATGGCCTGTTTCTTAGGCGCCCCGGTAGTAGGCTGGATCTGCAACGTAATCGCCATGAAGTTCTATCCGCTGACTCAGGAGAAGATGGCCGAGATCCAGGAAAGAATCGCTGAGATCAAGGCTAAGGCTAAAGCTGAGGCCGGCGCATAAAGAGTCCGGTTTAAAGTTTCATAAGTTTCAGAGAATCCGCCCGGCTTCGGCCGGGCAAAGAAATGAAGGGAGCAGAGATTCATGGGAAAAAAGAAAGTAACACAGCAGGATAAAGAGCGCATGAATTTTGCCGAACTGGCCAAACTGGAGGACGAACTCCACGAGGCCGAGAGAGCGGCCGGGAAAGAAGTGCCTCTTACCTGGTGGCAGAAGCTGGGAGACCGGTATTTTTACTGGCAGGACCATCGGGAACGCCATCTTGTGAACCGGAGAACGTATCTGATTCTCACTCTGCTTCTCGGCTGGGCCGGGATACACCGCTTTTATGAGAAACGCTGGAAGCTGGGGATTTTCTACCTGGTCGTATGCTGGACCGGATTTTCGATGGCCCTGGCGGTGGTGGATTTCATGATTGCCCTGCCGATGAAAACCGACGAAGACGGACGGATACTCATTTGACAGAGTGACAAAAATTTTATATCGTGACAACTTTGGCGCGGCTTTAAAGGACTGGGATGGAAAAAGACCAGGCCTTTGAGGCTGCGCCTTTTTGTCGGCCTTGTCTCGCAGGTTTCTGCAGTATGGCAGTGATGAATCTGAAAAGAACATATATTCGAAAAAGTGGTTGATTAATTGCCTTTGATGTGGTATGATACATCTATAGAACATACGTTCGAGGTGACTACCATGCTGATTCAGGAAGAACTTAGTATACAGAAAAAACTGGAGATTCTGACAGATGCGGCCAAGTATGACGTGGCCTGCACCTCCAGCGGAGTGGACCGGAAGGGAAAGTCCGGAATGCTTGGGAATACGGTTGCAGCAGGAATCTGCCACAGCTTCTCCGCCGATGGAAGATGTATTTCCCTTTTAAAGATACTTTTTACAAACCAGTGTATCTATGACTGCAAGTACTGTGTCAACCGGCGCTCTAATGATGTGGTGCGGACGGCATTTACACCGGATGAGGTGTGTACCCTCACCATGGAATTTTATCGGAGAAATTATATTGAAGGCCTGTTCCTCAGCTCGGGAATTCTCTACAGCGCTGATTATACGATGGAGCTGATCTATCAGACCCTTAAGAAGCTGAGGGAGGAATGCCATTTTAATGGTTATATCCATGTAAAGGCCATACCAGGCGCAGATCCGGTCCTGATTGAGAAGACCGGCTTTTTGGCAGACAGGATGAGCGTGAATTTGGAACTTCCCACCGCTGATGGGCTGAAGAAGCTTGCCCCGGGCAAGAGCAGAAGCAAGATTCTGGCCCCCATGCGCCAGATTGAGCGCGGGATTACCGCCAGCCAGCATGAACTGATGGAATATAAAAAAGCGCCAGCCTTTGTCCCGGCCGGCCAGAGCACTCAGATGATTGTGGGCGCTACCCCGGAGAATGATTACCAGATGATGATGGTGACGGAGGCCCTTTATCAGAATTACCATTTAAAGCGTGTCTTTTACTCGGCTTTTGTTCCGGTTAATCACGACAGCAGCCTTCCGGCGCTTCCCGGAGGTCCGCCTCTTTTGCGGGAACACAGGCTGTATCAGGCGGACTGGCTTTTGCGGTTCTACGGGTTTAAGGCAGGAGAGCTGCTGTCTGAGGAACGGCCTAATTTTAATGTCCTGTTAGACCCAAAGTGTGACTGGGCATTGCGCCATCTGGAACAGTTTCCGGTGGAGGTAAACAGGGCGGATTACTATACACTTCTGCGCGTCCCCGGTATGGGGGTCAAGTCCGTGCGCAGGATCGTGGCAGCCAGGCGGATGGGTCCGCTTGATTTTGAGGCCTTAAAGCGGATTGGAGTAGTGCTGAAGCGGGCCGCCTATTTCATCACCTGTTCCGGGAAGATGATGTTTCCCACCAGAATTGATGAGGACTACATTACCAGCAGGCTGATAGGGGAAGAACGGAGGGCTGTGTGGGATATCAGCCAGAAGGGGGCTTACAGACAGCTGTCCCTGTTCGACGATATGAAGCTGGCTGTACCGCCGTCTCCTTCCGACCAGTATGCTGCAATAACGGGGAGTATGTGAGGATGATGACAGTTTACATTTGTAAGGACAGTTTCGAGGGGATTTTATGCGGGGTCTACGATGCCTGGATGAGCAGGCGCGGCCACGCGAATGTCCGCCTTGAAACGGAAGGGCAGGGCGGCACGATGGAACTGTTCTGCGAATATCAGGAAGTGCCGGTTGAGGAGGAAAAGACAGAGAAGGTGGTTCGATCCGTTCGAACCCGAATTTCCGAGGCCGCCTATGAGGCTGTCTATAAGGCGTCTCTGAGCCGGGATCCGGATCGGGCGGACCGTATCTACCGTTTTCTGATTTACGGATTCCACTATGGGGCGGCGGTAACGGACATGCTGCAGATCCCTGAGGTATTCCACATTTTTGAGATGTGCCGCTACCTCGATAATGAAGCGCATTTGTTTAAGGAATTCCTGCGTTTTGTGGAGATGGAGGGAGGCTTTCTGGCATCACGAATCGGACCGAAGAATGATGTCCTGATCCTTGTAGCCCCTCATTTTGCGGATCGTCTGCCGGAAGAGAACTGGCTGATTTACGATGAAAAGAGGAAAAAAGCGGCCATCCATCCGGCGGGACGCCCCTGGTTTTTGATGGATTTAACCTCCACAGAATGGGAGGAGAGTCTTAAGAAGGCGGAGGAGGAAGACGGCTATGAAACATTATGGAAGGTCTTCAGGAAGAGCATTGCAATCACAGAGCGGAAGAATCCTGTCTGCCAGCGAAACCACATGCCTCTCAGATACCGGGTTTTTATGCCGGAATTTAAGGAAAAGCTTACGGATGACTGAAAGGAAACATGAACGGTAAGTTTATCTGCCTTTCCCGAAATATCTCTTGCCTTCTGTAAAAATATAGAGTATGATACAATCAGGTTTGGAACAGAAATATCTTTTATCTATGAGACAGAGACTCTTTTCTTCTGTCTTCTTTGCAGATTCTGCATTGTTTTCCAGAACAGGAATGTATTTTACAAATTATTACAGAAAGGGGCAGGAGGTATTGTTCAGCAAAGTGCACAGTATTGGTATTATGGGAGTGGAGGGCTATCCGGTTCTGGTAGAAGCGGATGTCAGCGACGGGCTTCCTGGTTTTACTATGGTCGGATATCTTTCCTCAGAGGTAAGAGAGGCTCAGGAGAGAGTGAGGACAGCCATCAAGAATTCGGGATTTCATCTGCCGGCGAAGAAGGTAACGATCAATTTATCACCGGCAGATATCCGCAAGGAGGGAACGGCGTTCGATTTACCGGTTGCGATCGCTGTTCTGGCAGCATTCGGGGTGGTGGAGCCGCATATCCTGAATTCCTGCGTTATATCGGGAGAACTGGGGCTGGACGGGGAGATTAAGCCGGTCCGGGGCACGCTTTC
>CAUEKH010000150.1 GCA_959018155.1 uncultured Hungatella sp. | reverse complement strand
GGAAAATGAGGAAAAACAGTACCGCACTCTGAAACTGCTCCTGCAGCCCCTGTTAGAGAACTGTATCATCCACGCCTTTACCTGGGAAGAGGAGAATAACCGGATTAAAATAAGAATCCGGGAGAAAAATGGCACCATTTCCATTCATGTGATCGATAACGGTGTGGGAATCTCCAAAGAAAAGCTGGAGGAAATCAGAATACGGCTGACGGGAAAAAGCGATGAGGGCCACATCGGTATCTACAACTGCAACCGTCGCCTCGCCCTGACATTTGGCGAGGCGTATGGATTGACTTTGCAGAGTAAAGAAGGGGTGGGGACGATCTTTACCGTTACTTTTCCGGTATTATGAGATTTTATTGTGGGAGATGGGTTCTTTCCCAAAATCCGGTTTCGAGTGATGCGGCGGGAGGCATATGCAAAAGGAGGCACGTGCAGCAAAAGCCCGTGGGAAAAGGCGGTACCCGCCACCAAAGTTTTGACGATTTGATGGCGAGTGCCGCCTTATTCCTCACCGTTCCACTCTCTATATAACTTCAAATTCCCCTCATAGTCCAGGTTCCCGTCTAACCCGAAGGCCTCAAATGCCGCAATTTTATCTCTTTTATTATACGGGTTATTGAGTTTCCTCTTCCTGTGTTTACAGTAATAAGGCTCATTAGAACCGGCTTTGATGCACTCCTCCAACTCCTGTATATTTAAGGAAAATCCAATTGCCTCATCACAGTAATCGGTACTGTACCATCTTTCATCCTCATACATTTTATACTCGGAAAGGGACATTTCCCGGTAAATCAGGCCGTACTGAAGATATGCGATATTCTTATCCAGATAATTGATGCTGGCACCCGTTGATATCAGAGACTCGTCTAAATCACAGTTTCTGACCTCTCTGTTTCCGATTATCTGATACTCCCCATAGTAAACGCGGTTATCCAGAATTGCCTGCGAAGGCAGTGACAGGCCTCTCTCCAATTCGTCTAAGTCCACGTCCATGGTGTCGCTGATTTTGTGATAAACCTTTACAATCAGAGGCGTTCCCATTAAATTGGCAAGACCGTAGTTTTTATTTTTCTTAAATTCTTCAGTTTTCCTGCGCTTCACGACATCAATTAAGATTTTTCCGAAACCATACTGCCTTCTTCCAATCTTAAAGGCAAAAATGTCGCCTTCCCTGTATTTCTGATGGACCCTCTTTTCGTTTTTGAAAGCTTCCAGAGCGTCCAGATCTTCTTTCGTCGTTTCTTCTATCCATTGATCGAGCCAGGCTTTCAGGGTCGCGGCAGTCTCATCACCGCTCAGTTCTTCCGTGTAAAATGTCTTCTGAGTCGCGTGGCTGGCAATGATTACGTGGCCTCCCTGGTAAGCAAAATAAACGTTGATGGGGCGAAAGGACTGTGTGGCCGTAAAATTCAGTTTCTTCGGTTTTCCTTTGGCGGTTTTCGGCAAAACTATCGTTCTGTTCTCAGCGGTTTCAACATCGAGTTCACTTTCCCGGTAGAGAAAATTCTCCTCATCGCAGCCTGATGATAAAATCTCTTTTTTAATTACATTTCCATCAAAATAATAAAGGGTTCCTTTGATATCCACTACCTCCCAGTGATCCTCCACAGGCGGCAGCCCTAAATACTTTCTCTGTTCATTGGTTAACATAATTTTACCCGTCCTGCAATATAAAAAAATTCCGGCAGAGACAGCCTTCTTCCTGACTGGAAACCATCTCTGCCGGTTATGCTTAATAAGCCTTCTTCTCCTCTAACGCGTGGTCAATCGTGATATGACCGCCGCACCAGACCTTCCTGTTGCTCCACATCTCATTCTCACCGCTCCAGAACTCATCCGCCGCCGGAAGACCTAACGGCAGGAAGACGGAACAGCATAAATATAAACTGCCGATATTGATATACTCCTCAGCCAGTTCCGGCTGAAGTCCATAGACACCCGGGTTCAGCCAGCCCTTCTCATCAAACATATCCGGGGATTCCATCACCTTCTCAATCACCGCGGACAGCCCGCATCTCACCTGAGCCGGTGAAACGTTCTCCTCCAGATTATGCTGCAAAGCTGCCTGGGACAGAGCGTGGAACACACCAAACCGGTAGGCGATCGAACGTCCCACAACCGGATAGGTCCCCTCCGGGCTTATCATGCGTTCCAGAATGGAGGCGTATCTCCCCGTTCTCTCCTTTAAAATGGCGTAAGCACCGGCAGCTTCCTCCATGACCGGCACCATAATCCGGCAGATATCCACGGTCATCGGATGGATGACGAAGCTGTTATAGTAGTCATAATGGAAATACTCTCCGTCTCCATAGAGTCCGTCTCCCTTATACCACACCTCAAACATGCGAAGCGCATACTCGATTCTCATGGAATCCCAGTCCGTCTCTCCCAGGACATAAAGGGCCGTTTCCACCATGGCGCTGAAGAAAATCCAGTTAGAATGGTATGGAAGAATGCTTCTCGTTCTCTTGAGAGCAGCAACCACCTGTTTCTTCAAGCCGTCCGACATGGCACCGATGATATGCTTCGGCGCACGGACCAGAGCGTGAGACAGGAATGCAGCGTCCACCAGAGGCTGACGCTCCGGCGCCTCACTCCACACCATGTAATCCGGAGACTCCGGATCCGTCGCCTTATCCAGGGCAGCCAGCATGGCCTCCCTGTATTTCTTCTGTAATTCGGCCTCTTCCCCTTCCGTGCCTTCCAGTTCCAGCCACGGCGCAATTCCCGTAGCGGTCCGGCCAAATGCCTCTAATGGGGCATAAAATTTTCTTCCCTCATGAAATTCCAGAGGCAGGCTGCTCTTTAACTTTCCTTCTGCCAGGTGAAAGATTACCGGGCCGGCAATTTTGTCCATGGCCTCCAGCCACATTTTTCTCTGTTCAAAACCATTCATGTTCCTCATCCTCTCTCGCTATATTAAAATTTTATAAGCCCCTGTAAGGGGCAGTCCGAAGTTAATCCTCGATATAATTTCCACAATAGGGACAATAATCGCCGGCCCTCGTTCCAAGATTCCTTCCGCAATGGGGGCACTTGTTAAAAAGTATATTGGGCACAATGGAGGAAGCAGCTACAACCAGACCAATCGGCAGGAATATTATGTGAATATAGCTGAGCAATAAGATTAAAACTCCAGCAACAAACAAAAAACAGATAAGCTTTCTGGCTCTCTTCGGTTTCACTGATATGCACCTCCATACATTTTGATTTAAATTCTATTTGCTATAGCACCCCTCTGTCATTTTCAAACACGTTTCCCGCGGTTCTCCTTCTTCGAAAAAATACGGAAAATCCCCTGGGGAAGTTCAAATACAAAGACGATTCCCAGCACAATGGCCACCGCCATCTTAAGCGCCATAAATCCCGTCTGGGAAGCTCTCGCCAAATCGTTGGTAACGATATAATAGGCCGTCCAGTATACCCCGGCCCCCGGCACCAGCGGAAAAATCCCCGAAATTAAGAAGATAGTCACCGGACATCTCTCCCGCACCGCAAATAAGCGGGACAGAAGAATTACTACAATTGTGGCAAACAGCGCGGAGGTCGGCGACGTACAGCCCTGGCCAATGAATATCGAATACACCAGCCACCCGGCCCCTCCAATCAGCCCGCAATACGGATAATACCTGGTGGGAACGCCAAACAACAGGGAAAATGCCACCGTCCCCCCGATGGCCGCCACCACTTCCAGAAACAGCGTCACAACAGCACACCTCCCGTCAGCTGGTGGAACAGGGTAAACACCAGTCCCACGCCCATGGCGATACAGAAAAATACCAGCAGCGCGTCAAGCATCCGCACCGACCCGGAAATATAATCGCCATCCGCAATATCGCGGATAGCATTGGTAAACGCCACCCCCGGTATGAGAGGCATGATAGATCCGATAATCATAAAATTCAGGTGGTAGCCCACCCCTGCCAGAAACATCACGGTACAGAGAAATGTCACCAGCGCGCCGCCCCCGATATTGCCTACGATTTTTGATAAATGGGGACCGCTGATAAACAGCACATACAAATACAGGATAACGCCTGCGCCAAATGCCACACAGCTGTCAACCATATTTCCACCGAAAAGGTAACAGAAACAGGCGCTGCCAACCCCGGAGGCAATTACCTGCATCCTCCTCGTCTTTCCCGGCATACAGCGAATCTCATCGAGACGTGCCCGCACCTCGCTCACCGTATAACGGCCTTCTTCAATCTCCCTCGACAGCTGATTGACCGCCGCAACCCGGTTCAAATGCGCGCTGCTCACCGGAATATGCTGTACCTTCGCGTAAATCTGTTCCTTCGCATTTCCCGAGGTTGTAAAAATGCCGTTGCTCAGCACGAAATAATTCCCGGTATCAATCCCATAGTAATGGCACATCCGTTCCATGGTTTCCTCTACCCGGAAAATCTCGGCCCCGTTTTCCAGAAGGATATGGCCCGCCTGCATGGCTGCTTCCAAAACCTCCCGTTTCTCCTCGCTGTTCAGTTTACATGGCTCTTCCATCATTTCCACTCCTGATGTCTTATTATCTGCTCCTGAATTTCTGTTCACTGTACCAGAAATTCATCCCCGTCACGGCTGATGTCCTCAATTCTGTCGCGGTACAAAACAGAGCACTCCATGGCCTTGATTTTCGCAATCACGGAAAAATCGCCCCAGCAGTGCATTGGAAACACGGTGTCAGCCGCCACTTTTGTCAGGAACTCGTCCATTCCGAGATAAAAATACTCTTCCTGCCTCGGGTCAAGGGGAAGAAAAGCCACATCCAGATGCCTTCCGGCTATTTTATCAATCTGGGCGCTGTACTTCTTCGCCATGCTGCTGTTCCAGTTCTCCGGCTCTCCGTCCCAGGTCCAGTTATTTAAATCACCCGCGTGATAGATACTTTTTCCCTCCGTCTCAACCAGGAAAGCGACTCCCTCATCTGTGGATTTCAATGTGGCGACCCTGATCGCCTCACCCTCCGTCCCGCAGGAAATCTCCGCATTTTCATAATGCTTCATCGAAATCGTAACAGGAAGCGCCTCCTGGGGCAGTCTCTTTCTCCAGATATCATTTGAAAGAATATACCGGATATTCCCGCGGTTCTTCATCAAATCAAAGATTACAGGAGAATAATGGTCTCCATGCCTGTGGCTTGCAAATACGTAAAGGGGCTTCTCCGAATCCAGTTTCGGTATCCCGCCCTCCGTATAATCAAACAACAGATAGCTGTGATCCAGTTCCACCAAAAAAGAACTGTGGTGGATATACGTAATTTTCATCATATGATGTGCTTCACCTCCTGATATCTGGGAACTGCATTCGTGAGTTACATCCGCGAACTGCATCCATGAGCTGTAGCCACGAACTGCAGCCGTGAACTGCATTCGTAAGCTGCAGCCGCGAACTGCAACCGTGAACTGCATTCGTAAGCTGCATTCGTAAGCTGCAGCCGTGAACTGCATTCGTGCGCTACATTCGCAAGCTGCATCCGCAAACTGCGCTTCCATTTTGTTAGTTCTATTCTGTTATAGTGTTGGGGTTTTGTCAACCGATTTCTGACGTGATTTACAGAAAATAAGATGTACTTTCTTATGAAATGAAAAATGGAGCCGAAAGCCCCATTCTATATTATGATCCGGCCCGGCTTCAGACGCCGGGGCGGATCACTGTCTGCATATTTAATTAGTTTGCAGCGGCCTCAGTAGATTCTTCTACCAGTTTATCTTCTGCATTATCAGCGGATACTTCCTCTGATTCCTCTTCTAAAGATGCTTCTTCGCCTTCAGTGGCATTTAACTCAACATCCTCAGATTCTTCATTAGCTGCTTCTTCAGAGTCACCAACTACAGACTCTGTTACTTCTGCCTCTGTAGACTCATCTTCTGCTTCTGTAGTCTCGGCATCAGCTGCCTCAGTTGTAACTTCTTCTGTCACCGCCTCGGTGGTAGCTGCTTCTGTTGCTGCTGTTGTCTCAGCCGGTGTACCGCTGCCACATGCAGAGATAGAAGCCATAGTAAGTACCGCCATACCAGTAAGTACAAGTTTCTTTGCTGTCAGTTTCATAATTGTTCTCCTCCTTGCGACCCATAGGTGTCTTTCATTGATGTCATATTATTCCGTCAGTTCCCATTGTTGGGCGCTTGCGGCGCCCAACGCTGCCTAACCGTGATGTCGTGACCTCATGTTGTCCTATGCCCTGAAGTCGAGAGTCAGTTTATCATTGACAGCCTTCAAAGTCAATGTTCTTTCTGTGATTTTTTTCTTAATTAAATCTCGGCCATTTTCTTAAAAAATCTTACAATTGACAAAACATGTTCTAAACTGAAATCTATGAAAATATGATCTTGTACTGGTCCTTCCGCGCAAAAATACCGGATTGTCTCCTCATAAAAATCATGATATTTTCCATTCTCTGCGCCTTATTTTTATGAATTTTTCGTCAGATCAAAACTCTCCCCGACCATGC
>CAUEKH010000149.1 GCA_959018155.1 uncultured Hungatella sp. | reverse complement strand
TCTGGCTTATCTTACAAACTTAACGAATATTACAGCGAATATGCCTGGCGGCCCGATCGTGGTCAACAATGCGGCTTATATGGCTGTCGCGATTATCCTCGGTATGATTATGATTGGCGCGAATATTCTGTTTTCAAAGTTTGTGATTCGCCCGGATATCTCGAAGTTAAAAGATTACGATGTAGAACAGTTAAACAGGAATCCGCTTCCGAAAATGGATGTGAGACAGAAGACAATCAGCGCAGGCTTCGTAATTCTGATTCTTGCCATGCTGCTTCCAAGCCTTTTCCCGTCACTTCCGGGAATGACATTTTTAGCGGCAAACAGTATTGGTCTGGCTCTCCTTACCGTGTCCATTCTTGCGGCGCTTCGTATTAATGGATCCAGTATTCTGGAGATTCCACAGATTATGGCGACGAACTTCAACTGGGGCGCTTACTTCATTATTGCCGCGGCAATTCTTTTAGGAAGCGTGCTGACAAGCGAGAATACAGGCGTATCCGCGTTTTTAAGCGTTGTTTTATCACCGATTTTTACAGGTATGTCACCAATGATATTCACCATCCTCTTAATGGCGATGGCAGTGCTTCTGACAAACCTCTGCAACAGCCTTGTAATCGGTATGATTTTACAGCCGGTTATCGTAACATACTGTACACAGTCAGGTACCAACCCGGCTCCGATTGTTACCCTGCTTATCATCTTTGTGCTCTTATCCGCAGCTATCACACCGGCGGCTTCTCCGTTCGCAGCGATTCTGCACAGCAACAAGGAATGGGTTCCGACACAGTATGTTTATAAGTATACCATACCTTATGTTATCATAGAGTTAATCATCGTTATTGTCATCGGCGTACCGCTGGCAAATATACTGATGTAAGAAAGGAGATAGAAGTTTATGGCACAGTATGATGTAATTATCGTGGGGGCCGGTCCTGCCGGCATGACAGC
Source organism: uncultured Hungatella sp. (assembly GCA_959018155.1). Classification (GTDB taxonomy): domain Bacteria; phylum Bacillota; class Clostridia; order Lachnospirales; family Lachnospiraceae; genus Hungatella. The sequence continues at coordinate 5,513 of CAUEKH010000149.1, read as the reverse complement.
AGCTATCTACGCGGCGAGAGCGGATATGAAGGTCCTTATGCTCGACAAGCTTGCGCCGGGAGGACAGATTATCAATACGAATGAGATCCAGAACTATCCCGGAGTAGGAACTATCAACGGGGCGGAACTGGCATATCAGATGTTTGAACATACCCAGCAGTTCGAGAACATTTCCTTTGACTACGGCACCGTAAAGGAAATTAAGGATAACGGGAAAGAGAAGACCGTTTTCTGTGAGGAGGACGGAAAGGAATTTACAGGTAAGGCCATTATCCTGGCAACCGGTACCCGTCCAAGACGTCTCGATATTCCGAATGAAGACAAATTCGCAGGCAACGGCATCAGCTGGTGCGCCATCTGCGACGGCGCTCAGTACCGCGACCGCGATGTCGTAGTTATCGGCGGCGGCAACTCCGCAGTGGAGGAATCCATTTTCTTAGCAGGGATTGTAAAGTCCTTAACCATCGTAACCATGTTTGATCTGACGGCAGACCCGATGGCGTGCGACAAGCTGCGCGCCATGGATAATGTGAAGGTGTATCCGTTCCAGGATATCCTGGATTTCACCGGTGACAGCAAACTGACCGGCGTTCATTTCAAGTCAACAGAGACCGGGGAAGAGAATACGGTTTCCTGCGACGGTGTGTTTGAATATATCGGTCTGACGCCGACAACCGAGTTCTTAGCCGATTTTGGCGTGCTGAACAAGTTTGGTTACGTAGAAGTCGATGAGAAGATGCACACGAAGGTGGCTGGTGTCTACGGCGCCGGCGACTGTGTGACAAAGAATCTCCGTCAGGTTATCACAGCCTGCGCGGACGGTGCGATTGCCGCTCAGGAAGCTTCCCACTATGTACAGAATTTAGAAGATTAAACTATTTATATAAACGAAAGGGGATTTACTATGTTAAAAGAAGTAAACAGCGAAGAATTTAAGGAACTGGCAGGCAAAGGCCTTGTACTGGCTGACTTTTTCTCTACCACATGCGGACCCTGTAAGATGCTTGGTTTTGTGCTTAAGGATGTTGAGAAGGAATTTGGCGATGATTTGACCATTTTAAAGATTGATTTTGACCAGAACAAGGATTTAACGGCAGAGTACGGTGTGACGGGATATCCGACACTGGTACTGTTAAAGGATGGCGAAGAGGTTGGACGTCTTCAGGGCTTACTGCAGAAGCCGGTAATCATCAAGCTGGTTCAGGAACACAAATAATCGTAAAAGTAAAAAGGAGGGATTCTTATGGCAGTAAAGTATTCATTTGAGGATCACATCGTAAACCGTCAGTATGAAGCTGAGGCAGCGATGATGAAGGAGTTTGAGGCGGGTCATTATACCATTGATAATCCGCTTGTAAAATACAATTTATATCTTGTCAATCCGCTGGCAGCAGTGATCTGCTTTGAGACAGAGGAGGAGACAGCTGTTACCGTCACAGTGCTTGGCAAGACGCCAGAGGGCAATATCGGTCACACCTTCCCGAAGGCTAAGAAGCATGTGCTTCCTGTCGTAGGACTCTATTCCGATTACCAGAACAAGGTGGAGATCCGCGAATACAGAGGAAAATCAAATACAATTACCATTGATGTTCCGGATGTATTTGACGGCAAGGAAGTTATTTTCTCCATGGATACCACACCGGAGTATTTACAGGACAATATCATCCTGGTTTCCCCGGCTGGCGAGGATCTGGCAGTTGGCTTCGACTATGCAGGAGACGCCAGATGGCATATGAATGTTCCGTGTGTATTCGATGTTAAGAGACTGAAAAACGGCAACTTAATCATGGGTTCCCACCGTGTAATCCAGATGCCTTACTATATGTCCGGTCTGTATGAAATCAGCCCGTGCGGCAAGATTTACAAGGAATTCCGCCTTCCGGGCGGCTACCATCACGACGAGTTCGAGATGGAAGACGGCAACCTCTTAGTTCTGACCGACGATCTGCGCAGTGAGACAGTTGAGGATATGTGTGTCCTGGTTGACCGCAATACCGGCGAGATTTTAAAGAACTGGGACTACAAGAAGTTCCTTGACCCGAAGACAGTCAGCCACTCCGGAAGCTGGTCTGATCATGACTGGTTCCACAACAATGCGGTATGGTACGACAAGAATACGAATTCTTTAACCTTCTCAGGACGCCACATCGACTCTATGGTGAATATTGATTTCGAGACAGGCGATTTAAACTGGATTATCGGTGATCCGGAAGGCTGGCCGCAGGAGATGGTAGATAAGTATTTCTTCAAACCGGTTGGCAATAACTTTGAATGGCAGTATGAGCAGCACGCATGTGTGATCACACCGGACGGCGATGTGATGTGCTTCGACAACCATCACTACGGCTCTAAGAACAGAGATAAATTCTTACCGGCCAAAGACAGCTATTCCCGCGGTGTCCGCTATAAGATCAACACAAAGGACATGACCATTGAGCAGGTATGGCAGTACGGCAAGGACAGAGGGGCTGAGTACTTCTCCCCATATATCTGTAACGTTGAGTATTATAATGAAGGCCACTATATGGTTCACTCCGGTGGTATTGCCTATGATTCAGAGGGCAACCCGTCAGAGGCTCTCGGCGCGTTCGCCAAGGATCAGGGCGGCAGCTTAGAGACAATTACCGTGGAAATCTGCGATAACAAGAAGATGCTGGAACTTCACGTTCCGGGCAACTACTACCGCGGCGAGAAGCTGAAATTATACAGCGACGGCATCAACTTAGAACTTGGCAAAGGCCAGATCTTAGGACAGATGGGCGTGACAAAGGAATTCGATACAGAGATTCCGTTAGATCCGTCAGGCGAGATGCTTCCGGAGAGCTGCAACGCCAGAATCGAGGATGAGGTTGACCGCTTCACCTTCTTCTCCAGATTTGAGAAGGGACAGCTTGTTATGCTTCTGTTAGAGCAGGGCGAGGAAGTACACCGTTACTTCATCTCTACCACAGCGGTTCCGTTCCTGGCTATGTGCTGCGGTACATTCCTGGATTCTGATGACAGAAATACGAGAACGAACATCAACAAGGCTGGACTGAAGGGAACGTACGATGTCCGCGTGATTATTGATGATAAGAAGTACGAGACAGGAGTACAGATCAGCTGTTAGGAGGCAGAGGATGGAAAAAACAGTAGGATACCACTACAATGAACATCTGATTGTCCGTCAGGCAGAGGCAGAGCGCGAGATGCTTAAGGCGCTGGAGGAAGGAAATTATACCTATGATAAGCCGCTCATTCAGTATAACGCTTATCTCATCAATCCTCTTTCCGCAGTTATCCTCTTTAAGACGGAAACAGAGACTGCCGTTACCATCACTGTGCTTGGAAAAACACCGGAGGGAAATATTTCTCATACTTTCCCTCCGGCAAAGAATCATGTTCTTCCTGTTTTAGGACTGTATAACGACTATGAAAACCGGGTGGAGATCCGCCTTTACCGGGGGGCTTCTGCGGTTGTCACGATTCCGGTTCCGGACGTATTTAATGGAAAGAAGATGGTTCTTTCCATGGAAACGACCCATGAGTATCTGCAGGATCAGATGATTTTATTAAGCCCGGCTTCGGAAAATTACGCGACTGGGTTCGACTACGCGGGGGAACCGAGATTTCATTTAAGCGTGCCGTGTATCTTCGATTTGAAGAGACTTAAGAATGGCAATATCTTAATCGGAACCGACCGGCTTTTAAAGACGCCGTATTATACCTCAGGTGTCTATGAGATGAGCCTTGTCGGAAAAATTTACAAAGAGTTTCGCCTTCCCGGTGGCTATCACCACGATCAGTGGGAGATGCCAGACGGGGATCTCCTGATACTGACAGAGGATTTAAACAGTGAGACGACTGAGGACATGTGTGTCCTGGTGGATCGGGAGACCGGCGAGATTAAAAAGACATGGGATTACAAGAATTTCCTGGTGCCAGGCATGGGAAAATCGGGAAGCTGGAGCGAGGAGGACTGGTTCCACAACAATGCGGTCTGGTATGACGAGAAGACGAACTCGCTGACATTTTCCGGGCGTCACATGGATATCATGGTGAACATTGATTTCGATTCCAGTGAAATCAACTGGATTATCGGTGATCCGGAAGGCTGGCCGCAGGAATGGGTGGAGAAATACTTCTTAAAGCCTGTGGGCGACGGATTTGAATGGCAGTATGAGCAGCACGCCTGTCTAATCACGCCGGATGGCGATGTGATGTGTTTCGACAACCACCATTTGGGATCCAAGAATCCGGAGAAATACTTACCTGCTAAGGAAAGCTATTCCCGCGGTGTCCGTTACCGTTTGAATTTAGAGGAGCGGACCATCGAACAGGTATGGCAGTACGGAAAAGAACGGGGATTTGAATTCTATTCCCCTTACATCAGTAACGTGGAATACTATAATGAGGGCCATTATATGGTCCATTCCGGCGGTATCGCCTACATGAACGGGGAGCCGTCCGAGGTGATTGGCGGCTTTGCCAGGACCATGGGCGGAGACTTGTACAGCACCACTGTAGAGATTTGCGACGGCAGGGTGATGATGGAACTTAAGACGCCGGGCAACTACTACCGGGCGGAAAAGCTTCGGATGTATACGGACAACGGCTGTACCGACAGCAATTTAACGCTTGGTGAAGGAAAAATCCTTGGTTCCATGTGCGTGACCGAGGAGTTTGACACGGAAGTCCCCGCAGAGGCCTGCGGCGAGATGCTTCCGGAATCGTGCGCGGCCGTCTTAGAAGAGGAGGCCGACCGCTTTACCTTCCGTTCTACTTTTGAGAAGGGCCAGCTTGTTATGCTTCTTCTGGAGCGCGAGGGAGAGGTACACCGCTATTTCATCTCCACCTCGGCGTCCAAGAGCAGAAAGGCCATGTGCTGCGGAACATTTCTGGAATCCGACGAGCGCATTACGAAGACGAGCATCAACAAAAAGGGGCTGTCAGGCACCTATGATGTGCGCGTCATTATTGATGATAAGAAATACGAGACAGGCGTGACGATCGCCTGCCGCGAAGAATAAGAACAGGAGGGCTTCGAATGGCAGCATTATTTAAAGAATTCGAGCATCTGATTGACCAGCAGTACGATTCAGAAAAGGCGTTTCTGGCCGAGTATGAGGCAGGAAGCTATACGATTGAGAAACCGTATGTGAAGCTGAATCCGTATTTGAACGCCCCGCTTACCGCCCTGGTTATGTTTAAGGCGGCTGCGCCGGCATTTGCCAAAGTTACGGTAAAGGGCAAAAAGCCGGAGGGTGACTATATGTACCGTCCTGTCACTGACAGTGTGGATATGGTGCTTCCAATCTACGGACTGTATGAGGATTATGACAACCAGGTTTTAATCGAACTGAGCACCGGCGAGTCTGTTACCGTGACTATCCGCACAGAGCCGGCGCCGGAAAAGGTGAAAAAGCCCACAAAGATGGAGACGACGCCTGAATATTTCGGCGATTTCGTGATGTTTGTAAGTCCTACTTCACCGGCTATGACGGCCGCTTACGATTATGCCGGAGATGTCCGCT
>CAUEKH010000148.1 GCA_959018155.1 uncultured Hungatella sp. | reverse complement strand
CATTTCAGGCGATCGAAGAGATGGGAAGTACGGACCGGCTGACAGGGCTTAAGAACAGAAACAGCTATCAGATTGCTTTAGAGCGGTATGAACTGGCACAGGATTTCGATTTGACCTGCGTTTATATTGATGCCGATGGACTTCATGATATCAATAATCAGTATGGCCACGAGGCCGGAGATCAGCTGCTTAAGACTGTGGCAGAGGTGTTAAAAACAGAACTCAAAACGGAAGATGTCTACCGGATTGGCGGTGATGAATTCGTTGCGTTCTTGCGTGGCCTGAGTTCCAAACAGGTGGAAGAAACAATTAAAAGGGCAGAGAAGCAGATTGAAGCGAGAGGCTATCACATCTCTGTCGGCACAGAGAGCAGAGAAAGGATCCCCTTTGTCTATGAGATGGTAAAGCAGGCGGAAGTGAAGATGTATGAAGCGAAGCATCAGTACCATGAGACCAGAGGAGAGATGTACCGGGTTCGCGAGATGGACCATGCCCTGGAAAAGACATTGATGGAAAAACGCGACATGGATATTTTCTGTTCGGTTTTATCTTCGAAATATCTGGGTGTTTATATCCTGGATTTGAAGATTGACACCTTCCGCTATATTTACATTCCTCCGTATTTTCATTCCGCAGCCAGGCAATCTGGCGGGAAATTTAGCGTAGCAATTAAGATTTATGCAGAAACTTATGTCTCTGAGGAGGATCGGGAAGCATTTATGCAGTTATTAGATTATCCTCAGATTGAAGAACGGTTAAATCGGGGGGAAGAACCCAAACTTCTCTATACGAGAACAGAGGGCGGCAAAGTCTTAGTGAGAATTTATCGCTCGCCGGACTATGGAGAAACGAGCAAAGAGTGCATCTGGACGTTTGAAAATGCAACATAGAGTTGTACATACTAAAAAGTCCACTCAGGCTTTCTCTCCTGAGCGGACTTTTTTAATGTGCTAAAGCGTAAGCCTGATTCCGGCAGAGGAAGACAGAGAGGGAGAGGAAATTTTATGCTGTATAAATGCAGGAACGAAGTCTGCGGGTATATTGAAGAAATCCTGGAAGAAGAAACAAAAACAGAACTCTCCGGCGCCGGGCAGACGGGAAAATGTCCGGAGTGCGGACATGCAATGAAAATCGTGAAGGAAGAAGAACTGGATGCCCGGGACTGGACGGTTCTGGGAAATTTCTGGCTGGATAAAAGGGAAGAGGAGGCGGAAAAGCGCGGCTTTTATTGTTACAGGCAGGCGGCCGCCAGGGGAAATCTCTGGGGCATCTGCAACCTGGGAATCTGCATGGAATTTGGCATCGGGACGGAGGCTGACCCGGTTCAGGCGTTCTGGCTTTATCAGCAAACCGCAGAGCAGGGGTATATTCCGGGAATTTACCGGTCCGGGAATTGTTATAAGTCGGGAAACGGCGTGGAGGCAGACCCCGAGAAAGCGTTTGAGTGCTATCAGGCCGCTGCAGAGGAGAATTATGCTCCGGCACAGTTCCAGCTGGCAAACTGTTACAATTATGGAATCGGAACAGAAGAGGATGAGGAGCAGGCGTTTGACTGGTACCAGGCGGCCGCCTGGCAGGGGCATGTGGTTTCACAGGTGATGCTGGGTCATTTTTATGAGTCTGGGACAGGAAAATCTAAGACTCCGGACCTTAAAATGGCGGCCGGATGGTATAAAAAGGCGGCTGCCAAGGGCGACGCGGTGGCGATGAGAATTCTGGGTACCTATTATGAAAATGGGACCGGCGTGGAAAAAGATTTACAAAAGGCTGTGGCGCTGTATGGCAGGGCTGCCAGGGAGGGAGATATTTCGGGACAGTATAATCTTGGACGGTGCTATTTTTACGGGATCGGTGTGGAAAAAGACCCGAAGGAGGGATTTTCCTGGATTTCAAAAGCGGCGGAGGCAGAGTACGGGCCGGCGCTGTACAATCTTGGCTATCGCTACCAGTATGGACAGGATTTAGAGGAAGATCCGGACAAAGCCTTTTATTATTATAAAAAAGCGGCGGAAGCTGAGAATACACGCGGGATTTTTGCGCTTGGATACTGCTATGAAAAAGGGATAGGTGTAGAGAGCAGCCAGGAAACCGCCCTGAAATATTACCAGAAGGCGGCCGACCTGGGTATGGTGTCAGGACAGTATAATGTGGCTGTTATGTATAGAAGGATGAAAACGCCGGATAGCATGAAAGAAGCGGCTTACTGGTTCCAGAAGGCGGCGGAAGGCGGCGATGTCGACGCCATGTACGAGGTGGCCTTTCTGTACAGCCGGGGAACGGTGCTGGAAAAAGATTTACCGGCGGCGGCCATCTGGTATTTAAAGGCGGCGGAGAGCGGCCATGTCAACAGCATGAACAACATCGGGGACATGTATGAGTATGGAACCGGAGTGACTCAGGATTTTGATAAGGCTGTTTACTGGTATCAGAAGGCCGCTGAGGAAGGGATGGCGCTGGCAAAAACAAATCTTGCGCACCTTTATATAGAGGGAAAGGGCCTGGAAAGAGATATGGAAAAGGCCTGGAAGCTTTTAGAGGAAACCGAGGCTGAAGAGGCGTATGCCGTATACTTAAAGGGATATTGCTTTGAGTATGGAATTGGCGTCAGGAAGGACATGAAAAAAGCGCTGGAGTTCTATGAGAAAGCGGCGGAGAGGGAGGATGAGGATGCCATGATCCGCCTGGCAGAATGGTATTTTGAAGGGATTTTTGTAGAGAAGGATCTGAAAAAGTCTGTAGAATACTGTAAAAACATTTTAAAAGGTATGGAAAATGTCGTGAATGAAAAGGTAGAAAGGGCGGTTGAGGCATTGCTGAAAAGGATAAAGGACGAATTTTCAGAGATGCCTGATATGGTTCTCCCCGTTACTGGATTGTGATATTGTCTTGCTTCCTGTCTTGTGGTAAAATTGTTATAGAAGAACCAGAGGCGTAAACAAATGAATAGATGGGGAGGGGATTCCATGGCGGAATTTTTTTTAAAACAGGGGCTTTCTGATGCCAGGCAGGCCCGGGACGAGGGAGCGCAGCTTGCGATCCTCAGTGAACTGATGGGTTACTGCCAGACGTTTGGACGCCATGGCGAGAGCATGGAATATGTGGGACAGGCGCTGTCTTTAACGGAGTCCATGGGCTTAGCCGGAACACTTCATTATGGGACCCTTCTTCTGAATGCGGCCACGGCCTGCCGCGCGGCGGGCCGGTTTGCCGAGGCGGAGCGGCTGTACCGGCAGACTGACGATATCTACCGCAGTCAATTGACCTCCCCGGATTACCGGTCGGCCTTCCTCTGCAACAACAAGAACATTCTTTACAGTGAAACCGGACGGCTGGAAGAAGTCCTGTACCGGAAATCCGATTTAGAAAGCGCCGTCCTTGTTTGCGAGACAGCATTGACAAAAATTGAAAAGAATTGCGGACATAACAGGTCCTGGCAGATTACCGAACATAACCTGCAGGGCCTTTTGTTGTCTAAAAATTACTATGAAGCTTACGGGAAGCCGATGATTGCATCAAAATTCGGTTTCCCCTGAAAACGATGCTGGAAGAACTGACAGATGGTTTGTACGTACAAAAGGAAGGGGCTTTATTATGAAGGAGTTGCTACGAAAGATAAAAAAAGAATGGGGCCGGCCTTTCAGGCAGAGAGTGTCCTGGGTGCTGATCTGCGCGTTTCTGGTGCAGACGGTGATTCCGGGGGTGGCGACGCCGGTGCTTGGAGGGGAGAAGACTCCGGGAAGCTATTCTCTTGAGAAAAAATCCGAGGTGGGAGAGGAGGGAACCATCACCTATACGCTGACAGCCAGGGCTTCTGCCTCTGAGGCTTCACCGGGCTATGCTACGCCTACGTCGGCTCGTTCCTATACATCTGTGAAGAAGGCTTCTGCCTCGGAGTCATCAGAGTCAGAGCTGCCTGTCACAGGGGGCGTTTTTCTGGATGATAAATATATTGTGGATTATCTCCCTTCCGTTCTTGGGATAAAAGGAATTTATCTTGGTGAGGATAAAGATACGAGAATCGAATTAACATCGGGTACTGACTACTATATTAAAAACGGCTGTATTGTGATTCCAATCGGTGATGCAGAGAAGACGGCTGCGGCCAGCAGCTCAGAGGTATTGCAGCGATCCAATGTATTTGTATATAATGCAGAAGGGAAAATCATCAAAGCGGTGGTTACCATTGAGGCGTCACTGAAAGATACGGAAGTGGGCGATCATGCCTCAGATATCAATTCTGAGCAAGGCTTCACATGGCGGCTTCATAACCTGGCGGAGTTGAGGGACTCAGAAGACGGTGACACGCTTGCGAAGGACACAGATGATAATTTTATCACAATGCAGTGCTGGATGAATAAAGACGGCAGAGAAGTCGATGCCACCGGCCAGAGCTTAAAGTGGACGATTCAACTGGAAGCCAATATCCGTTCTGATGAATCTTATATTGTGGACTGGGTGAGACTGGATACGGGGAAGGCTCATAATGATTCCATAGAATATAAGATGCCGTTAGAGATTCAGATTGGTGGAGAAACACGAGAAGTATCACCTGCCAGTTCATCGGATGCGGATATACTGCGATTGGATGGCGGAACCCAAAAACCGGCTGCTTACTTTAATAGTCCCGATGGAAAATCTAAAGTGTCCGAATTGATGAAGCCAGCGACTTCCTGCAGCGACTTACGTATGATGATCTATACGTATCAGAAGGATAATGAAACGGAAACCTATATAGGCTTTATCCTGCCGGCTCAGGAATTATTGAGAAGGCCAGTGACAATTACGTATGAGACAATCATTCATGTAGATGAGGCTCATGAGACGGTGGCCCCCACATCCCGGGTAGATAATTCGGCTACATTCTTCTATCGCTATAAACCGATTGGCGGCACAGGACCGGATGATTGGGTTGACAATGTCATTTTTGATAAAACCGTTGAATATAATCATGCGGTACTTAAAAAGTCTTTGGCTTCTTATGTACCGACGACACAGACCGCTGTCTGGAAATTTGAAATTAATAGAACAGGAACCTCTTTGGGTGAGTTAAACATTGTTGACTACTTCTATCCTGATAAGCAGATTCTCCAGACGGAGAGAAAATCATTTAATTCAAACGGAGAATTAGAGCTGATAAAATATGATAGAGGGTCTCAGGATGCCGTAGCTAATGCGGATCCGCTTATCCTGCAGCTTGGAACAGGAAAAAATAATTATTCTTATAATGCAAATTCAGGTGACTTTGAAATCCATATGGAAGATATTAAGGAAGATGACTACTACATCTTTTATCTGACAACAAGAATTGTTGACCCAGCGTTGTTCTACGAAGAAGGGGGAAACTCCTTTGAAAATAAGGCGGACTACACTTTTAGGAGCGGAGACGACCCAACAAAAAGCGGTGAAACATCAGCCACACTTAAGAATACAACAGAACTGCTCACGAAAGAGGCTGTTGGTTCTTACCATTATGACACCAACCTGACAGAATGGAAGGTGGGCTTTAATAATAACCGGAATTATAACTTACAGGCCGCTTATGTGGTGGATACATTGCCAGAGGGATTGGTATTTAACCCTGCATCACCTTATAACTGTAGTATTACCAGTGTTACCAGGACAAAGAGAGCGGGTGAAAATTCGGGAAGTGACCCAAGCCCAGATAAATTGGAGAAAATTGATGATCCCGCCGGTACGGTTGATCTTGCCGCTTCTGGTTCAGATGCTAGAGTAGAAGAAGTTGCAAGGTATCAGATAAACGACCAGCTGATTTTATCTGTTCAGGTTGAAACGACAACCTCTCCAAATGGATATACACAGCAAATACTTTATTTGTATCCACAGGATTTGGGAGATGATGGCAATTATCATGCGAGAACAAGCGAAGATGCCTGGACAATCCAATTCACCACGTATGCGGAAGATACATACCGGTTTCATGAATTCCGTTCTGCTTCACCGATTGATTTAACGAACAAAGCAGGATTGAAAGGATTCATTTTAGCCCCAGGCGGTTCCCAACCATTAGATGTATCTAATAAAACTGCGGTGCACCATGCTGCTAAACCGGTTAATAAGATTGGCGAGGTATCAATTTCAGATAAATATGACGGTCTTCCCTGGATTCACTGGAAACTGCTGGTTAACCAGACAGAGGCGAACTATGCAGGCGCGATACTGGAAGATAAGGTTGATTCTTCTTATATGGAATTAGAAGCGGAGAACTTAAAATATTTCTGGGTCAAGGTTACAGCAGATGGAAAGATTGATGAGGGCTCAAAAACTGTTGTAGACTTGGAGGCGGATACGAGTTTTACGATAGAAAAAGCATTTAACAGCTTTAAGATTACCTATCCCAAAGAAGAGACAGAAAATACTTCAAAGGCACTCCTGGTTGAATATGATACATTCATTACCGGAAGTGTTCCCGATAAAAGGGCAGAGAATGATGTGTCCATTCAGCTTC
>CAUEKH010000147.1 GCA_959018155.1 uncultured Hungatella sp. | reverse complement strand
GTTTAAGACGGCGCTGCGCACGGTGGAGAGTGTCAATGATATAGTAGTCAGGGTTACGACGGATGACGGCCAGTGTGGCTTTGGGGAGGCGCCGCCTACTGCGGTGATTACCGGAGATACGAAGGGCTCTATCCGGTGCGCTGTTGAGGAATTTATTGCGCCGAACCTGGTGGGTATGGAGATTGATGATTTGGACGGCATCATGGCAAAGCTTCATGGCTGTATTTTAAAAAATACGTCGGCTAAGGCGGCGGTGGATATGGCAGTTTATGATTTATTTGCAAAGTCGTGTAAGAAGCCGCTTTACCGGGTGTTAGGCGGGCGCAGAGCCGAGATAGAGACGGATTTGACCATCAGCGTCAACGGGATTGAGGAAATGGTATCGGACAGCTTGAAGGCGGTTGGGGAAGGCTTCCGGATTCTGAAGATCAAGGTTGGCAAAGAGGCGGAACGGGATATTGAACGGATTAAGGCTATCAGAGAGGCTGTGGGGCCGGATATCAGGCTTCGGATTGACGCAAACCAGGGGTGGACGGCGAAGCAGGCTGTCGCGATTATCCGGAATCTGGAAGAGATGGGAATTCAGATGGATCTGGTGGAACAGCCGGTGGCGGCCCACGATTTTGAAGGGCTGAAATTCGTAACGAGTCACGTGAGTACACCGATTCTGGCGGACGAGAGCGTATTTTCTGTGGAGGACGCTGTCCACATCATAAAGGAACGGGCGGCAGACTTAATCAATATTAAGCTGATGAAGACCGGGGGAATCTATGAGGCTTTGAAAATCTGCTCTATCGCGGAGAGTTTTGGGGTGGAGTGTATGATTGGCTGTATGCTGGAGAGTAAGATTGCGGTCAGCGCGGCGGCGCATTTGGCGGCAGGGCGGGGGATTATCACGAGAGCTGATTTGGACGGCCCATCGCTCTGCAAGACGGACCCATATACGGGAGGACCGCTGTTTGAGGGGCCGGTGATTCGTATGAATGACAGCTTCGGCCTCGGAATCACAGAGGTTCCGGGCTTTGAATATCAGGGATCCGAATAAGAGACCCGAATGCCAGAGACTCGAATACCAGAGACTCGAATACCAGGGATCCGAATGCCAGAGACCCGAATACCTGGAGTATGAAAGGCAGAAGATCTGATTAGAAAATTTTTGTAACTAATCCCGCAAGGGTTAGGAATATAGAGAGATGGAGGAAATGTTTATGAGAAAAAGGAGAATCACAGCGGCACTGTTGTGTGCGGTTCTGGCTGTTTCTACTGTACTTGGCGGCTGCGGCGGGAAGAAACCTGCCGATGGCGGAAATCAGACGAAGGCTCCGGCCGGTAATGAGGCGGCAGACGGCGACAACAAGGGCGGGGAAAGTTCCGGGGAACCGGCCGTCTATACGATGCTGTATTCTGGTGAAGTAACAACCTTAAACTATCTTGTGACTTCGACGATTGGGGATCAGAGGATTGGCGCCAACTGTATCGACACTCTTGTGGAGTATGACTCAAAAGGACAGATGAAGGAAGGTCTGGCGACGGAGTGGAGTTACGATGAAGCATCTCTGACGTGGACTTTTAAACTGAGAGAAGCCAAGTGGGTGGACAACACAGGGGCCGAGGTGGCTGACGTGACGGCTCAGGATTTTGTGGACGCCATGAAGTATGAACTGACACCGGAAAATGAGAGCGCCAATGTCCAGAATTTATTTGGCGTGATTGCCAATGCCGAGGAATATTACAATGGTCTTGCTTACAATGGCGGCGCCGATGAGGATGGTAAAACGTGGGCCGCGATTGATTTCTCTGAGGTGGGCGTTAAGGCAGTGGATGATCATACTCTGACCTACACGCTGGCAAAGGAAGTACCGTATTTCTTATCTTCTCTGGTATATGTGGTTTATATGCCGGCTTACGGCCCGCAGCTGGAAGAACTGGGAAAGGAATTCGGTACGGCGGCGGATAAGATGTATTACAATGGCGCCTACTATCTGGCTGAGTTTTCTCCGCAGGAGAGACACGTATATAAGAAAAATACGGCTAATTACGACGCAGCCAACGTATTTATTGATGAAATCCAGAAGATTTACAATGCAGAGGCCAATACCATTGGGCCGGAGATGGTGAAGCGTGGGGAAGTTGATTACGCGGAACTGACTTCCGATATCCTGGACGACTGGCTGAACAATGAAGAGACGAAGAATCTGGTCAGTCGTGAGAGGCCGAAAACCGACTACTCCTATTTTTACTGCTTTAACTTCGATCCGCAGTTCGGGGAGGAGTATGAACCGGAAAACTGGAAAAAGGCAGTCAACAATGAGAATTTCAGAAAAGCCCTGGCAGCCGGTTTAAACCGGGTAAAGGAGGTTTCGGTATTAGAGCCGAACGCGCCGGAAGATTATATCATCAACAGCGTGACTCCGAACAAGTTCGCATTTGACGCTGATGGAAAAGATTATACGACAATCGGCGATATGGCGAAGCTGGGAGATACCTTTGACGAGGCGAAGGCCGTTGAATTCAGAGATAAGGCGAAGGAAGAACTGACCGCGGAGGGTGTTACATTCCCGGTTAAGGTTTTAATGCCTTACAATCCATCGGTTGTCAACTGGGATAAAGAGTGCCAGGTGGCAGAACAGCAGATGGAATCCCTGCTTGGAAATGATTTTATTGATATCATTGTAGAAGCAGGTCCTACCGACAACTTCTTAACGGAGATCCGCAGAAATGGAAAATATGCCTTTATGAAATGCGGCTGGGGCGCCGACTATGCCGATCCTGAGACGTGGACCGACCCGTTCTATCAGGCTAAGGGCGAATCGGGCTACGATCTCGGTTATAAATATTCCAACATGGCTCTGTCTGTTACCGAGGGCACAGGAGCCGGGGAAGCGGTTTCCGAGTATTTATCACTCGTCGATGCGGCGAAGGAAATCAAGGTTGATATGAATGCGCGTTATGAGGCATTTGGAAAGGCAGAGGCGGTGCTGATTGACCGGGCGCTGGTGGTTCCGTTCAGTATCTCTGTCAGCCAGTATATCTGTAATAAGCTGGATGTATTTGAAGGACAGTACGCGCCGTTCGGTGTGTCGGGACTGAGATATAAAGGGCAGCATCTGCTTGACCATTACGTTTCCATGGAAGAGTATGATGCCAATAAGGCGAAAAACGAACAGTAGGTTAAAATGGGAAGGTGCTGTCCGGAAAATATTTTCCGGATGGCATCGGTTTCCCGAAATGGATACAGAAAAAACGTTGTCGAAAAGGTGAAACAGGGGGTTTTACTTTTTCGAGAGCATTTTTCATCAACGATAAAGGAGCGAGAGAAAGAGATGGTGAAGTATTTAGGTAAACGAATCGCACGTTCATTTCTCACATTGATCATCATTCTGACGATTGTGTTTTGTCTGCTGCGTCTGATGCCCATTGAGGGATATTTTCCGAACTTTGACAAAATGACGCCGCAGCAGATTCAGGTGGGATTGCAGGAAATGGGGCTGACGGATCCACTGCCGGTCCAGATTGTCCATTTTTTCCAGAATTTGATTCACGGGGATTTGGGGGTATCGAGAATCTACCGCGCCAATGTGCCGGTGACGGAGATTTTGGCGGACAAGGTTCCGGTGTCCATCAAGCTGGGGATTATTTCCATGATTGTGGCGCTTTTGGCGGGGCTTCCCATGGGAGCGCTGATGGCGCGGTACAAATACCGGTGGTTTGACAAGCTTGGAACGCTGTTTATCGTCTGCATCCAGGCGGTTCCGGCTGCGGTCTATTACCTCTATATCCAGCTCTACGGGACGCAGATACTCGATGTGGGACTGCTGTTTAAGATTGATGATCCGAAGTACTGGGTGCTGCCGGTTATTTCCATGTCGTTAAATAATATCGCATTTTACGGGATGTGGCTGCGGCGCTATATGGTGGATGAGAGCAATAAGGATTACGTGAAGCTGGCCAGGGCTAAGGGAATGTCGGAGAGCGGAGTCATGTTTAAGCATATCTTCCGCAACGCGTTTGTGCCGCTGGCCCAGTACATACCGACGGCATTTTTAAATACGGTCATCGGTTCTATTTATATTGAATCGCTGTACAGTATTCCGGGGATGGGCGGACTTTTGGTGACGGTGATCAAGAAGCACGATAACACCATGGTTCAGGGAATCGTGCTGTTATATGCCTGCGTGGGCGTCCTTGGCCTGCTGCTGGGCGATATTATGATGGTTCTCTTGGACCCGAGAATCAGTTTAGGCAAGAAAGAAGGTGACAGATGATGAAGCAGTTTTCTTACCGCCATACGAAGGAAGCGGAGCTGATGGACAGCCTGGAGAAAACGGCGAAAGGGGCTGTGTCTGAGGAGGAGCTGTTTACCTTTGCCGAGTTTAATGAGGCGGAGGTGGAGCGGACCGGCTACAGCAACTATTCTTACTGGAGCAGTACCTTCCGGGCGTTTTTAAAGAACAGGGGAGCGGTTATTCTGCTGGTGCTTCTGCTTCTTCTTCTGGCATTTACCTTTATTCAGCCCCATTTGCCGGGGCAGTACGACCCGAATATGATTATCAATGATGAGACGGGGATCCAGTTTCGAAATGTCCCTCCGGGCGGTCAGTTTATTCTTGGAACGAACTCCATCGGCCAGGATTTATGGGCCAGAATCTGGGCGGGAACCAGAACTTCGCTGTTTATCGGCCTGGCCGTAGCGCTGGCGGAGGCCCTGATCGGGATCACCGTAGGGGTTATCTGGGGGTATGTGAGAAAGGCGGATTTTATTCTGACTGAGGTTTACAACATCATTGACAATATTCCCAATACGATTATCCTGATTCTGATCTCCTATATCCTGAAGCCGGGCGTGAAGACGTTGATCTTTGCCATGTGTCTGACCGGGTGGATCCAGATGGCACGTTTTATCAGAAACCAGATCCTGATTATCCGCGACCGGGATTACAATGTGGCAAGCCGCTGTCTCGGAACGCCGACGGTGCGGATTATTATTAAGAATTTACTGCCATATCTGGTATCGGTGATTATGCTGCGTATGGCGCTTACCATACCGGCGGCAATCGGAAATGAGGTATTTATCACGTATATCGGACTGGGGCTTCCGGTTAATATCCCGAGTCTCGGGAACTTAATCAATGAGGGACGCGCGCTGATTACCAGCCCGGCTCTCCGCTACCAGCTCGTTTATCCGACGATTATCCTTTCGTTTGTCACCATTTCGTTCTATATCATCGGCAACGCGTTTTCGGACGCCGCTGACCCGAAGAACCATGTATAAGCGCAGGAGGTGAGAAAGGATGCCAGATAAGATACTGACAGTAGAAGATTTAGATATCAAATTTGAACTGAGGGGGAAGACCTTAAATGCCATAAGAGGGATTTCCATGGAGTTATACAGAGGAGAGATCCTGGCTATCGTCGGGGAGTCCGGCAGCGGGAAGTCGGTGTTTACCAAATCATTTATGGGACTTCTTGACCAGAACGGGCGCGTGGCGGCGGGAAAGACGGTCTATTACGGCGCGGATGATAAAAAGCCGGTGGAACTGACGAAAATCCGAAAGGAAAAGGAGTGGCTGAAAATCCGCGGCCATGAGATTGCCATGATTATGCAGGACCCAATGACCAGCTTAAATCCGCTGAAGACCATCGGGGTGCAGATTATGGAGGCCGTGCTTCTTCACCAGAATGTGAACCGGGCGGAGGCGAAGAAACGGACGCTGCAATATCTGACGGATGTGGGGATTCAGGAGCCGGAGGTGCGGTTTAACCAGTACCCCCATGAATTTTCCGGCGGTATGCGGCAGAGAGTCGTGATTGCCATTGCGATTGCCTGCAACCCGCAGATTCTCATTTGTGATGAGCCGACTACGGCTCTCGATGTGACAATCCAGGCGCAGATCCTCGATTTGATTAAGGAACTGCGGCATAAATATAAGCTGTCCGTAATCCTGATTACCCATGATCTGGGCGTGGTTGCCAATATCGCGGACCGGGTGGCCGTCATGTATGCCGGGGATATTATTGAGATCGGGACGTGCGAGGATATTTTCTATGACGCGAGGCATCCGTATACGTGGGCGCTGCTCTCTTCCCTGCCTCAGGTGGGCGTGAAGGGGACGGACCTGTTTTCTATCCCGGGGACGCCGCCGAACCTCTATACGGAGATCGAGGGCGACGCGTTTGCGCCGCGAAATCCCAGGGCGCTTAAGATTGATTTCGTGAAGCGGCCGCCGTATTTTGAAATTTCTCCCACCCATAAGGCCAAGACCTGGCTTTTGGATAAACGGGCCCCGAAGGTGGAACCGCCTTCGGTGGTAGAGAAAATCCGGAACGGAGGTCTGTTATGATGGAGAGAGAAGTATTACTGGATGTGAAGGATCTGGATGTGACCTTCGGAGAGCGGAAAAAGAAGTATGAAGCCGTTAAGAAGGTGAATTTTAAGATTTATAAAGGGGAAACGTTCGGACTGGTGGGAGAATCCGG
>CAUEKH010000146.1 GCA_959018155.1 uncultured Hungatella sp. | reverse complement strand
CCTCCTGCCCTCGCCGCGTCAGCTTAAGAACTGTCAATGTCCTGCACCAAATCGCAGAATCGCTCCCCTCTCCCGGCTGCGTCTCCCACCGCATTCCGCATTCCCGGTAAGTTTTGTCGTAAAGGGATTAAGAAGAAAATTACTAAGAGGTAAATTATTTAGTAATTGACAAATCAGGTAAATAGTTCTATAATTAATAATAGTTATTGATATTGTTTTTTACAAAAGATAGGAGGAAATTCACATGGGAAAGCATCTTTTTACTGATATCCGTGTTCCGATTGAGGCGGATAATCCTTCTGTGATGCGGCATGAGGAACTGTGCATTAAGTGCGGACAGTGTAAGAAGGTATGTATGGAAGCAATTGGAGTGGCCGGATATTATGATCTGCTGAAAACCGGGGATACTGCAATCTGTATTCACTGCGGACAGTGCGCAAATGTCTGCCCGCCGCGGTGTATTACGGAGGTTCCGGAATGGCAGGCGGTGAAGGCTGCTGTTGAGGATCCTGACAAAATTGTTGTCTTTTCGACTTCCCCCTCGGTTCGGGTCGCCTTAGGGGAAGAGTTTGGCATGGAGGAAGGCAGTTTTGTCCAGGACAAGATGGTTTCCCTGCTTCGGAAGCTGGGCGGGGATTACGTGCTGGATACGAATTTTGCGGCTGATTTGACGATTATGGAGGAGGCCAGTGAACTGATTCGCAGACTGGAGAGCAACAATATCCCGATTCCTCAGCTTACCAGCTGCTGCCCGGCCTGGGTGAAGTTCGTGGAGACGTATTATCCGGAATTTAAGGAGAATCTCTCTACCGCGAAAAGCCCCATTGGGATGCAGGGACCGGCAGTGAAGACGTATTTTGCGAAACGGGAACAGCTGGATCCGCAAAAGATTGTCCACGTGGCGGTTACCCCGTGTACTGCCAAGAAGTTCGAGATTCGGCGCGAGGAAATGTGTGACGCGGGTAAGTATCTTGGAATCGAAGGGATGAGAGATACGGATTATGTGATTACCACCCGGGAACTGGCAGACTGGGCGCGGAGTGAGAAGGTTGATTTCCAGAGTCTGGAACCATCGGAATATGACCGGTTTATGGGAACTGGTTCCGGCGCCGGTGTTATTTTCGGAAATACGGGCGGCGTCATGGAAGCTGCCATCCGTACCGCTTACTCGCTGCTGACAAATGAGCCGGTTCCTGAGAAGCTTTATGATTTGACAGAGGTCCGCGGGTTATCCGGAACGAAAGAGGCTTCTCTTACAATTAACGGAATAAAGCTTGATATTGCCGTGGTTTATGGCACAGCCAACGCCAGAATCCTTTTAGACAGCATAAAGCGGGGAGAAAAATTCTATCAGTTCATCGAAGTTATGACATGTCCGGGCGGCTGCATTGGCGGCGGCGGACAGCCGAGAGACACGAATTTCGTTGGTGACGGACTGCGCCAGAAACGGATTAACGGGCTTTATAACAGGGATAAACAGATGAAACTCCGTCTCTCCCATGAAAATCCGGAAATCAAAGAAATCTATGAGACATTTTTCGAAAAACCGCTCAGTCCGCTGGCGGAGGAACTGCTGCATACTTCTTATATTGATCGGAGTTCCGATTTGGGGGTATAAGCAGAGAGATAGGTCAGGCAAAGGGATAGAGCAGACAACGAAAAGGCAGAGCGTTATTCATATGCGCCCTGCCTTTTCTCTGCTCTGTCAGTTATTTTAAAAGTAATTTCCTCTCTTCTACAACTCCAGGCTTTGTTATAAATGATACATTTGATTTTTGGGGCTTCAGCCGTTGGGATCTGATTTCCACCCTTTTATAAGCTGGTCTCCGGCGTATACCTGTGATGTCCCATTTGCCTTGTGAAGATATATATTCTCATCGGGATAATAACACGTGTCCTCTTTCTCCACCGTTCCCACATCAAGAATCATGAGCGGTTCCGGACCGGGATTATAGAAGGTGTGAGCCAAATCAATTCCGGCCGGTTTTGCCAGAAAATCTCCGGCCTTTACAGTCTCCTTCTCATCATTTAACCGAAGAATCCCATTTCCGGAGAGAATATAAAAGAACTCCTCCTGCTGCGAATGGCTGTGGTACTTCGTGCTATAAGCCCCAGCCGGTACGGTGTCAAGATTCACATACAGCTTCTGGCTTCCCACCGACGCACCAAGTTGTTTTGTGACAAGTCCCGCCATATCTTCCCAGATAAAATCAGACGGTATTTTCTGTATATTTCCCTGATTTTTTATTTTCAAGTATTGTTACCTCCCCTGTTTTCCAATGAACCACTTACTATCAGTCTCTCAACAGCTCATGCCGCCTCTTAAACCAGAAATAATACGGCACCTCCGCCAGAAGCATGAAACTCCATCCAATCAGACACGCAAATGCAACGCCCTTCATCCCGATCCGAGGCACCAGAATATAGACAAACAGAACCCGGAACGATATCTGGATCAGCGTGGAAATCAGTGTGATGGACATATTTCCCATCCCGCGGAAAAATCCCTGAATCCCATTGGTAAATGCCGGCATCAGATAGAAAAATGCCATCAGGCTTAAGTATTCCACCCCCAGTTCCACCAGTCCATTGTCGCCTTCTGATACGAAAAGCCGCATAATCGGCTCTTTGAGAAGAAGAATAACGGTGCAAATAATCACCCAGTATCCGGCCTCGATCATCAGCCCTTTTCTGAATCCTTTCTTCACGCGCTCCTTATTACCGGCCCCGCGGTTCTGAGCCACAAAGGTCATCATACCGCTGGAAATGCTCTGCTCCGGCGTAAACGCGAAATCATCCACCCGGTTCACCGCATTAAATGCCGCAATCGCGCTGACCCCCAGAGGATTAATCACCCCCTGAATTAAAAGTTTCCCGACAGGCTGGCATGACTGCTGCAGCGCCGTAATAGATCCGTGCTGCAACGTCAGCTTTAAAAGTCCCCGGTCAATGTGGGCTTCTTTTTTCTTAAGCTGAAGCAGCGGCACCTTTCGGTATACGTATGCGATACAGAGAACCGCTGAGGCCGCTTCCGCCAGATCCGTGGCAAGAGCCGCGCCCACAATCCCCATTTGAAACCCGGCTACAAAAATAATATCGAGACATCCGTTCATCACAGAGGCCAGGGCCAGAAACCGGACCGGGGTCTTAGAATCCCCCACACTCCGCAGCGCCGACGCCACCGCATTGTAGAGATAGGTAAATGGCATCCCCAGAAATATAATCCGAAGATAGAGAACCGCGTCACCAAGAATCTCCTCCGGCACATGCAAAAGCCTCATAATGGGTCCCGAAAGAAGCAGCCCCAGCAAAACCACTGCCACGGAAAAATAACATCCGAACAGCAGCGTCGTCGAAACTTCCCTTTTCAGCTTCTCATACTGCCCGGCACCGAAGAATTCGCTCATCAGTACGGAAGCCCCGATACAGACTCCGGTAATCCCAAGAATCACAATATTCATCACAGGATTGGCCGTACCCACAGCCGCCAGGGCATCTTCCCCCGCAAACCGGCCCACGATAATAGAATCCACCGCATTATACGTCAGCTGAAATAAATTTCCCAGAATCAGAGGAATTGAAAATCGAATCAGTTCCGCTGAAATATTACCTTTTGTCAAGTCTCTCATGACAGATGTTCCCCCACTGTACTCTTTCTTTTTCCCGCCGGAACTGCCGCTGCAAAAATAAGCGCCATCCCGGCACCGGCTGATACCACGCCAGCCGTCAGCATGGCCTGCACTCCCGCCATATCAATAATTTTCCCGCCTGTCAGACTGCCAACCAGCCCGCCGACCGTACAGGCCATGGTAATCAATGCCTGACCTCTCACCCGGTCCTCCTCATCCATCACTTCATCCGCATAATAAACGGAAGCCGGAATCATGACAGCAAAGGAAACTGCCTGAAATATCTGACTCACATGAACCATGGCCACACTCCCCGCCGCCCAGACGGCCAGAGCCTTCAAAAAGAAGCCAATCCCCGCAATCCGCAGAAGCTGGTTTGACTTTACAACCTTAACCACTCTGGAAAACAGAAACATCATCGGAAGCTCACAGGCCGCGGCTATCGCAATCGACGTCCCCATATCAGCGCTGCTTCCTCCAAATCTCGTCATAATCTGGATTAAATATGTATTGCTCATATTGTGAAACGCGAACGACAGAACAATGCCGGAAAGCAGTACGAAAAAGAGTTTGTATTTCTTTATAAAGCAGAAAATGGAACCGTTTGCACCGTCTTGTCTCCCGTCATCTTCCGTCTCACGGTCTCCTGCTCTGCTGTCTCCCGTCCTGGCCTCTTCTGCAATTCCAGATACCGCTCTCTCTTCTGCTGTTCCAGATGCCGCTCTCTCTTTTGCTGTTCCAGATGCTGCTCTCTCTTCTGCTGTTCCATCTCCCGCTCTCTCTTCTGCTGTTCCAGATGCCGCTTTCTCCTTATCATTCCCCCGGCTCATCGGCAGAGCCGCCAGCGCCGCCAGTATCATGCAGAAAATAGCCACTATCGCCATCGGAACGACATTTTCGCCGAACGTATTCACCACATGGCCCCACACAAAGGAAAATGCCGCGTACGTCAGAGAACCGATTCCTCTGGCCAGGCCAAAATTCACCTCATAGCCTCTTCTCTCATAATAGCCATTGATTGCATTTAAAAGCGGCTGCAGCGTATTGGACAGGGCCATAATCAGAATATAAAGACCGGCAATCACCGGCCCGCTCCCTGGCAAAATCAGGAGAAGGACTGCCGGTACCAGCCCCGCGCACGTGATCCCCACCATAATGTCCTTAATGGTAAACCGGCGTGTTCTATCCGCAAATGAAGCAAAATACTGCTGCATGACAACCGCCAGAACATTCCCGCAGGCTGCCAGCATTCCGATACTTCCGGCCGAGAAATTCCTTGACAGAAGAAATACCGACGCGTAACCGAAAACTGCGCTCTGTATCATCCAGTAATTTCCGTGCAGAAAAGCATACCTTGCCGTCATGTTTCTTTTTCCATTTCCGTTCTCCATCGAAACCTCCCGGCGCTTAATAGCTTCTCAGTTTATCGCTTCCGTCATCCTTTGTATTTTCCAGCCTTTTCACCACCACATAATATCCCGTCTTATCATTGACCTTCACGTAAACCCGATCACCGACCTTGTGGCCCATAATGGCGCTTCCCAGAGGCGATTCCGAACTGATAAGCCCTTTCATGGAATTGCCTCTCACCGTGGTCACCAGCTTGTACGTCTCCACCTCGTCATCATCCTCAAAATACAAATCCACCGTATTATAAAGTCCGATCTCATCCTCGCTCGATTCGTCCGAAACAATCTGGGCCGTCTTAATCATCCGCTCCAGATAGCGAATCCGGCTTTCATTCTGGTTCTTGTCCTTCTTCGCCGCATGGTACTCGAAATTTTCACTCAAATCGCCATGGGCCCTGGCCTCTTTTACCGCCTCCAAAGCCTCCTTGCGGACCACCAGCTTCCGGTATTCGATCTCTTCCTGCATCTTTTTGATATCATTCATTGTCAGTTTATCGTACATGTCAACACTTCCCGTCTCATTTTTATTTCTGCCGTATCACAGGTCATAAATTGCAGTGATGCCCTGTCATGAATTTCTGCCGATACTCCATTTTGACATCAAATGTCACCTTGCATGGCAGTAGATTCCCACCGGCAGTTCCTGCTCCCCGGCCACGATATGATGGTCTTCTCCGGGTTCTATCAAATAGATATCCCCGATTTCCGCCTGATGGCACACCCCGTCCACCTCCACCACGGCCTTCCCCTGAAGGAAATAAAACAGTTCACAGTCCTCATGGACATGTCTGCGGGAACCATTGTCGCAGGCGTGTGTTACATCATTTGCCTTTAAAAAGAACATTCCTCCGTGATAGATTTCCTTCCCCGGCAGAATCCCTTCAAATACGTGTGATACGGCATTTGCCTTCAAATCTTCTTTCCTGTATTTCTTCAATTGTTGCAACTCCTTCCTGCCTCTATTTCTTATGCACTGATAACAGCTTGTCTAAATAAACGGATTTTAACTGCTTGCTGGCCAACGCCTGTTTCACCGGCGGTAACTCCAGGATGGCTGAGAACACGGCTGCCATAGCCCTGTGGTTGGCAAACGCCTGATTATCGAAAATGAGATTTTGCAGCGTCCCCTTCTCAATCGCCTGAAGCACGAAACGGTGAGTGCTGTTGACCGGTGTAATAATCTGTTCCGGACGGCGTTTCAGCTCGATGGCCTTCACCGCGCAGTTTCTCGCACAGACACCGCAGCCTAAGCAGATATCCTTATCAATGACCGCCTTCCTCTTTCCATGCTCATCCATTTCCATCGACACAGCCAGAACCGGGCAGACCTTTTCACATTTTCCGCAGCCCACACATTTTTCCATGTAAACCTCAGGAATATAGTTGGTTGTCGCCACCGGCTGCATGGGGGAAAACTTTCTGGCCGCCTGAAGCGCCTCGCAGCAGCAGCC
>CAUEKH010000145.1 GCA_959018155.1 uncultured Hungatella sp. | reverse complement strand
CGATGTGCTTTTCGCGCATCTCTTCTTCCAGTTTATCGACCTCGTCCTCGTACTGGCTTACCTTGCGCACGTCATCCATATCGCCGTTCTGGCGGGCGCCGACGGCGTGTTTGAAGGAGTTGTAGGCCGCCTTGCAGATAATCCGTAAGTCCGACTCTCCCGTCTCGGAGAAGCTGACGTTGTGCTCTGCCATGTACTGAGCCTGTTCCGCTAAGTTCTCCGCGTGGTCGCCGACGCGTTCAATATCGTTGATGCTGTAGAATAAATTGTTGACTACCAGTTTCTGCTCTTCTGTCAGTGATAAGTTGTTGACTTTGACGAGATATTCCGTCAGCATCTTTTCCATATGGTCGATGGTTTTCTCCGTCTTGTAGACGTTCTCCACCTCATCCCCGTTTTTCGTCAAAATGGCATCCATGGCGCGCTCCACATTTTCCATGGTGATCAGTCCCATATGTACGACTTCCATGGCGGCCGTCTCAAGGGCAAATGCCGGCGACTCGAAGATTCTCTCATCGAGGTGTTTCATCGTCTCAGCTTCTTCATCCGCGTCCCCAGCTTCCTTCTTATCTTCATGAATAAAGAATCCGGACAGCTTCACCAGCTGATTGGCAAACGGGAACAGGATTGCCGTATTGGTTAAGTTAAATATGGTATGGAAAATGGATATCTGCACCGCCGTAATCTCAGAGGCCCCCACATCCGGCCGGAGTGAGAAAATCACAAAGGACAGAACCCCGAATATCACGGCGCCCAGCACGTTAAAGGACAGATGAATTGCCGCAGCGCGCTTCGCGGTCCTGGAACCGCCCACACTGGAGAGCATAGCCGTCACACAGGAACCGATATTCTGTCCGAGCGTGATAAAAATAGCCGCGTTCGTCGTAACGACTCCGTTCATGGCCAGCGTCTGGAGAATACCGACCGAGGCCGAGGAACTCTGCAAAAGCGCCGTGACAAGCGCGCCAATTACCATTCCCAGCAAAGGATTCTTTCCCAGTATCCGGAATGCTTCCGCAAAAATCGGGGCATCCGTGTACGGTGAAATAGATCCGGACATAAAATCGAGACCGATAAAGAGCAGTCCCAGACCTACCAGGATTTCCCCTGAAGTCTTCATCTTCTGCTTCTTGCCAAACAGCATAAAGAGCGCGCCGATTCCAATTAAAAGCGGGGCAAAAAATGCCGGCTGAAATACCTCAAACGCATCTCCCAGCTGATTCATGGACACGATCCATGCAGTGATTGTCGTACCAATATTGGCGCCCATGATGACCCCTACCGCCTGGGTCAGATTCAAAACACCCGCACTTACAAAACCTACCACCATTACTGTCGTAGCGCCGCTGCTCTGGATAATCGCAGTGATCAGCGCACCTAAAAGCACCGCCATCAGACGGTTATTCGTCAGCATTCCCAAAAACTGGCTCATTTTGCTTCCGGCAGTCTTCTGCATACCGTCGGCCATGATATTCATGCCATAAAGAAACATTCCAAGTCCACCGACGAAACCGAACAGGTTTGATATGTCATTGACAGGCATCGTTACCTCCTTGTAACTTCACTTTTCAGTTTTTCTTTTCGTTAGCGCGTCCATTTTTTTAACGGCGCGCTTTTTCATGATATCATAGTCCGGATTATCTTTTCAATGTTTTTTACGAATTCTGTAAAGTTTTGGTAAATTTTCAGTAAAGCCGGCGATTCCCGCGTTGCTTTTCCTGACGATATTGATTATAATGGGCTTAGTTTTACGATAGAAAGGAGACAGCCATGCTGCCAGATTACCATTTCCATACAGATTTCTCCGGCGACTCCGACACACCGGCCAGAGAGCAGATTGAACGCGCTATTTTCCTGGGGATGAGATCGCTATGTGTCACAGACCACCACGACTACGATGTGGATTCTGTCATTGATTTTACCCTGGATACAGAAAATTACTGGGACACCATGTCACAGCTGAAAGAAGAATATAAGGACCGGATTGATATACGGATTGGAATTGAGCTGGGACTGCAGGTTCACCTAAAGGATTATTTTGCCGGACTTTTAAGTAAATATCCATTCGATTTCGTAATCGGTTCCACTCACTTCATTAACAGGAAGGATCCGGCTTATCCGTATTTCTTCGAAAATCGGGATGAACACGAGGCATACTTACAGTATTTTTCGGTCACACTTGATAATGTGAAGCATTTAGACGACTACGATGTGGCGGGCCATATCGACTACATCGTCCGTTACGGTCCCAACAAGGCTGAATTTTACCATTACAGGGATTATCAGGATGTTTTGGACGCCATTTTAAAAGCTGTGATTGAGCATGGCAAAGGGATTGAATGTAATACGGCCGGCTACCGCAAGGGAATACACCAGCCCAATCCTTCTGCCGATATTTTGAGGCGCTACCGGGAACTGGGCGGGGAGATTATAACCTTCGGCTCAGACGCCCACATTTCCGCCGACTTAGGCGCTGATTTTGGAAAAGCCAGGGAACTTCTGAAAGAATGCGGATTTTCTTATTATACGGAATTTAAAAACAGGAAGCCCCAATTTCTTCCATTGTAATAGGAAAGGATTACGCCATGAACGTATTTGATATTGTAGGCCCGGTCATGATCGGGCCTTCCAGTTCCCACACGGCGGGCGCGGCCCGGATTGGCAAGACTGCCGCCCTCTTACTTGGAACCCCCATCGCCTCCGCGGACATCCTCTTCTCCGGTTCTTTCGCCAAGACGTACCGGGGCCACGGGACCGACAAGGCCATTGTCGGAGGCATTTTAAAAATGGATCCCTGGGATCCGGGAATCCGTACCAGTCTGGAACTGGCTGAAAAGCTTGGAATCCGCATCACGCTGCGCACCGGCACGATTGAGAATGCCCATCCCAACACGGCTCTCGTCACGCTGACGGATATCCACAACAACACCATGTCAGTCCAGGGTTCTTCTGTCGGCGGCGGCAACATCGTCATCACGAAGATCAACGGGATGGAGGTCTATTTTACCGGCCAGAACACGACGCTCATCGTCATGCACCAGGACGTGCCCGGAACCATTGCGCAGGTGACAGGCCTGGTGGCTGCCCATCAGGCCAACATCTGCAATTTCCGGCTGAACAGGAAGGAAAAAGGCGGACTTGCCATTATGACGATCGAGATGGATTCCAGCTTTGATGAGTCCCTGATTTCCCAGATTCAGGCGCTTCCCTACGTCTACAACACCATTGTGCTGAAACTCAGCTAGAGATGATCCGAGGAGAATTTAATCAATGAAATTATCGTATGATTCTGTGGAAGAGCTGGTCCACGCGGCCGCTTCTTCCAGGAGAAAAATATCTGAACTTGTCTTAGAACAGCAGGCGGAGGAGATGGAACGTTCCGTGGAGGAGGTATACTCCCAGATGGAGCGCAGCTTCGAGGTGATGAAACAGTCGGTGATCGACGGGATGGACGAAAAACTCCGTTCCTCCAGCGGTTTGAGCGGCGGCGCGGCGGCTAAGATGAAAAAAGCGGTGGACGAAGGCAAAAGCCATTATGGGAAACTGTTTGGCACTGCCTTAAGTATGGCGCTGGCAGTCACGGAATACAATTCCTGCATGGGACAGATTGTGGCGGCGCCCACAGCCGGTTCCTGCGGAATACTGCCCGCTGCCCTGATATCGGTGATGCAGGAGTATGACATTCCGCAGCATGACATCGTCATGGCATTATTTACCGCCTCCGCTTTCGGTATGGTCATCGCAAAATGCGCCAGCATCTCGGGAGCCGAGGGCGGCTGCCAGGCTGAGGTCGGTTCCGCTTCCGCCATGGCTGCGGCGGCCCTGACGGAATTATTTGACGGGACGCCGCAGATGGTTTCCGACAGCTGCGCCATCGCCTTAAAAAATATCCTGGGCCTCGTCTGCGACCCGGTGGCCGGGCTGGTGGAAGTCCCCTGCGTCAAGCGGAACGCCATGGGCGTAGCCAACGCGTTTACCGCGTCGGAACTGGCCTGCGCCGGGATTACCAGCACGATTCCCGCTGACGAGGTGATTCTCGCCATGAAGCGGATCGGACAGCAGATGTCCTCCTCCTTAAAGGAGACAGCAGAAGGCGGTCTGGCAGCAACTCCGACGGGCTGCCGGCTCTGTAAACAGATTTTTGGCGGGGAATCGTGAGACTCCCCGCCATATTTTTCATGAGGCGTTTTTCTGATTTTCAACCGGAAGGCAGTTGTGCTTTTCCACAGATAAATACACTTCTTCCCCGTTTTCGAATAACTGGAAGCTTCGGAAGAGGACGTCGGCCTGGAGAGTTACGCCGCTGACCTCGATATCGTAGCGGAGTACATTTCCCCTTGGAACATTATTTTTAATGATTCCCCGGAATCCGTATCCGTCCTTTACTTCCTGATACGTTCGGGAAATGGCGATGGTCTCCGGCCTGATTGCCACCTCTTTGTCTTCTGTTATCTCTCCTGCCGCTCCTTCCCCGATTTTTGCAGGCTTTTTCTGCCCTGTCACTCTGCAAAATTCCTCAGCCGACAGGATATTGTAATTTCCGATAAATCCCGCCGCGAATTTCGTCTTTGGCGACGTATACATGGACACCGGCGTTCCCGACTGCTCGATTTTCCCGGCGTGGAACAGTTCAATCACATCCGACATCACCATGGCCTCATCCTGGTCGTGGGTCACGAAAATCGTAGTCAGCCCCAGTTCTCTGTGAATTCTCCGGATGCTGTTCTGAAGCGATTTGCGCAGTTTGGCATCTATGGCGCTTAAGGGCTCGTCGAGAAGCAGCACCTTAGGTTCCATCACGATACTCCTGGCCAGAGCCACCCGCTGCTGCTGGCCGCCGGATAAGCTGGCCGGATACGCCTTCTCCTTTCCCTCCAGTTCCACCATCCGGACCGCATTCCGGACTTTTTCTTCTATCACATTTCTGGCCACTTTCTTTCGTTTCAGGCCAAAAGCAATATTCTGTTCCACCGTCATATTGGGAAACAGACTGTACTGCTGGAATACCATCCCCACATTTCTCCGGCTCGGAGGCGTCTTTGTGATGTCCTCGCCGTCCAGCAGGATCCGGCCCTCCGAAACCTCCTCCAGTCCGGCCAGACACCGGAGCAGCGTGCTTTTTCCACAGCCGGAGGGGCCGAGAAGCGTCACTAAATCGCCCTTTTTCACTTCCATATTAATGTGGTCCAGCACGGTATTGTGATCTCCGAATACTTTCGTCACATTTTCGAATCTGATATATTCCATCCTTTTCCTCCTCTGTTCTGAAGCCACAGCACGGTCCCGGTAATCGCCAGCACCACAACGAAAATCAGCACGACGATGGCGCTGGCCCGGCTGCTGGACTTCGTCATATTGACGTATAAATAAACCTGGATATTCTGATAGTTATTTCCCGCAATGTTGTTGGCCAGAACGAAATCTCCGAATATAATACTGACTGCCAGAAGGGAAGACACGATTACCCCCTGAGCGATATTGGGAACCACTACGCAAAAAAACGCATACAATTTTCCGCAGCCAAGCATTCCGGCGGCCTCCACCAGCATTTTGCAGTTGACCGCGTTTAAATTATTTCGGATTCCCTGGTAAATGTAGGGCAGCACCATGATGGTATACGCGCCAAACAGCATGAGCATCCGGTTGGAAAGCAGCGTTCCCGTCCCGGAGAAGAGGGAAATAATGCTGATGGACAGGATCACCCCCTGAAGCGCATAGGGGATCATACATACAAACCGGATGTATTTCTCCAGCCACGGCGCATACATCGTCACCACAAACATGGTCCCTAAAAGCAGAGTGATGGAGATTGCCACCGAGACGCTGCAGATGATGAGCGTCCGCCCAAAGCTGAGCCAGAATTCCTGATCCTGAAACAGACTGATATAGTGTTTCACCGTAAACCCGGAGGGCACGATCCCCACCCACTCCGTTGACAGGGAGTAGATAAAGGTGACCACAAATGGGATGAGTAAGTAAACAGTTATGACAGCAATCAGGACTTGGGGAAGAATCTTCCTTTTCTTCATCTACCTCACCCCTTTCGCATGTTTTTTCGTAAAATAGCTGTTGAGCAGAGTCGCAAGAAGCATCAGGCCTATCATCACCACGGACAGCGCGCCGCCAAGCTCCCGGTTAATTCTCACGTCCCCCTTGAATTTGGAGGAAATCTGGAGAGGCAGCAGGGCGTAATTGCTTAAGAGCAGAGCGTAGGCGGTGGCATAGGCAGCCAGAGCGTTGGAAAAGAGGACGCTTACGGTGCCGAGGAGACTCGGCAGTAAGTTGGGGATTCCGATCTTCAGCCAGTACTGAAAGGCGCTGGTTTTTAAGAGGACCGCCGCCTCCCGCCACTCTTTTTTCACTCCCAAAAACGCAGGAATCAGGAGCAGCGTCGCCAGCGGTATCTGGAAATAGATGTAGATGATCGTAAGTCCCGTACCGCTGTATAAGTTAAAATTCTCCATCAGGCCCATTTTCTGCCCAAGCAGAGTGAGGA
>CAUEKH010000144.1 GCA_959018155.1 uncultured Hungatella sp. | reverse complement strand
TTCAAACGGGAGTTCCTGATTGAAGCACAGCGCGTCGAGTCCGGCCATAAAGTCTTCATACCCGATTCTTAAGGCCGCTTTGGCAAAGTAAATATTATCGGAATAAATAAACGCGTTTTCCAGGTTGGCCGGGCTGCAGGAATGAAGCGTCGTCACGTAATAGTTGCCCCAGCTTTCATCCTTCCGCCAGCTTAAGCCCTCAGCCCCGTAATCCTGTTGCGGATCTATGGCGCCGTCCGCCAGGCCGATGGCGCCCGTAATCGGTTTGAAGGAGGATCCCGGGGCAAATCTCTGGCGGAAGCGGTTAAACATGGGCTTCGCCTCATCCTCATTTAACAGTTTCCATTTTTCCTCGGACATTCCCAGAATAAAATCATTATCATCATAAGACGGAGTGCTGACCAGCGCCAGGATTTCCCCGGTATACGGATTCATGGCAACGGTGCAGCTCTTCACATCTTTGAAATTCTCGTAAATCAGCGACTGAAGTTCACTGTCTATGGTGAGCATGATGCTCTGGCCGTCGGCTCTGGGGATGGCGGCCAGATTGGCCTTCATCGTTCCGTCGGGCGCCGCAATCAGAATGCTTCTGCCATTCTGGCCCTTGAGTTCCTTCTCATACAGCGTTTCCATCCCGCTTCGTCCGATGACACTGTCACTTAAATAGTCTTCCCCCGCATGTTTTTCCAAGTCTTCCGCAGTCACTTTCTGGGTATACCCGATTAAATGGGAGGCAGCCTTACCAAGCGGATAGGAACGGACTTCCGTATCGCTGATCATGACGCCCGGAATCGTCAGAAGTTCCGCCTGTAACGCCTGATTCTCCACATTTTCTACATCCGGGGTTGAGGAGTTTAAGTCCATCTCGTCCACTTTCTTTAAGCTTTTGAGGGGGACGAGGGAGTCCTCTTTCACCCATTTGGCGGACAGCTTTTTCTCAATACTCTCCTTTGATATGCCAAGCAGTTCTGACAAATGCTCTAAATCCTCTCCCGCGTCTTCCCGCATTTTCCCGGGAACAAGGCCGACGGAAGACGCGACTCCTTTTCCAGCCAGCATCAGATCGTTTCTGTCCACAATCGTTCCGCGCTGCGCCTTATCAGTTACCCCGCGGACCTTATCATTTCTTCCAAGCTGGGGAAAGATCAAGGAATCGTTCCATTCCATAAAAAGGCCTTCTTTTTCCGGCTCTCTGTGGAAAACAGCTTCATTTTGCAGGCTGATTTCACCCGCCACACTGTCAAAACTCATCTGATATCTCACCGCGCTGCTTTCATCTTCCCGCTCCTCCGTGCTCAAATTTTCCACGGAAATGTTTGCGGCCTCAATTCCGTCATAGATATTCTTATTTCTTGCAATATAATCTTCTTTGGTGATATTTAACTGGCTCTGGGAATCGAGCATCCCGTACATCTTTTCGTAATCACCGGCTGCTAAATAATCCATATATTCTAAAAGAAATTCCTCCGGTGTTTTTTCCGGCGCCTTTTTCCTGCTTCCCACAAGGAGAACTGCGGTAATGCCACCGATGAGCAGAACGCAGCCGATTACAGCCCCGGCTATGATTCCATTTCGTCTTCTCTTTCTTCCATATCTTCTGCTTCTCATAATTTGAATCTTTTCCTCCCGATTATGTAAATTTACGGACTGACATATCTATTATTAACGATAGTGAAGGCAGTTACAATACTTTTTCTGGTATTTTAAGAAAACCGATCTCAATATTCAGATTTATGCAAGAAATGGGAGGTGACATCTCACCCGGCCATCTGCGCAAAAAATCCGGTGCACCTCCAACCGGGCCCCGGATTTTTCCTGTATCATCTGATATCTGATGCGAACACTTCACATTCTGCTATTTTTTGTTCTTATTCCTCTTCGCTTCCAGGCGTTCCTGCAGCAGTCGGTTAAATTCCTCCTCGGAGACACCTTCCTCAGAGAGTCTCTTTCTTCTCTCCTCCCTGCGTTTTGCTCTCGCCTCTTCTTCTTTCTTTCTCGAATAGCTTAAATAGGCTCCGCCGCCTCCGGCAGCCGCCAGTACGAGAAGCGGGATCAGCCACAGAGGGCTTAGATGGAAACCTTTTTCCCCGGCCCCATCTTTCTCTTCCGGTTCCGTCTCAGGAGTCGTCTCCGGCTGCGGTTCCGTCACCGGTTCCGGGACGTATTTTTCCTTCAAATAAGCGCCTCCGGCCCGCCGCCCGTCATACGTATACTGGATAAATGCCACACTCCGCTCCGGATGTTCCTCTGGAATCTCCGTCACCAGGGTGTGCTCCAAATCGTCAAATGTACCGCCTTTCGGAACCGTCACATTTCCAGCGGTATCAATCTCCAAATCTGAGGGAAGATAACTCTTCCCGTTAATCTCAACCGGATTTTCCCCGGTAACGTAATCGTTTTCGCGCTCCGATACATTAAAATTATCAAAGTTGGCAAATCCGAACTCCAGCAGCGCCCTTCCGTCCAAAAAGTACTGTCCCGGACTGCCCTTTAAAATGACAGAAATCAGCTTTTTGCCATCCTGCTCCGCATAGGTAACCAAAGTATTACCCGCTTTCAGAAGGTATCCCGTCTTTCCGGCCTTAGCGGACGGATAGTAGTATGGAGTTTCCTCCACCTTAAGCATCCGGTGTTCCGTATAAATGGTAAATGGCTCCGGATTGTTGATGGTCGCCGGAATCGTATATTTTAAAGAGGAACTGATCTCCAAAAGCTTCGGATTGGCAAATACCGCCCTCGAAATGATTCCCATATCTCTGGCCGACACGTACTGGGTATCGCCATTGAGCCCGGATGGATT
This sequence comes from uncultured Hungatella sp., assembly GCA_959018155.1. GTDB lineage: Bacteria > Bacillota > Clostridia > Lachnospirales > Lachnospiraceae > Hungatella. The sequence goes on along the minus strand of CAUEKH010000144.1, from coordinate 3,704 downwards.
GTCAAAATGGCTGGATGTACAGCCCAGCGCCGAGATCTTCTGGTTCATCATTTCCACAAACGCCTCATTGCTCCCTGCCACATGCTCCGCCAGGGCATTCGCCGCCTGGTTGCAGGACTGTAGAAGGAGGAGATAGAGGCATTCTTCCACCGACATCGTATCTCCCGCTGTCAGGTTAAACTTGTTGCCGGAATCGGGTTCCACATTATTCATGGCGGATTCGGTAAATGTCACCGTCCCGTCCAACTCACTGTTCTCCAATACAATCAATGCCGTCAACAGCTTCGTAATGCTGGCCGGCGGGTATGTATCATCAATATTTTTTCCGTATAATATGGCTCCCGAATCGGCATCCACTACAATACCGGCTTCCGCCTCCACCGCCGTATCAGCCGGCCAGGCCGGCGCCGCATAAACATTTACAACCAAACACTGGCATATCAATACCCAGCATAAAAAACCCTTCAAAAAGCGATTCATTTCCTGTTCCCCTTACTCGTTAGTACCATACTGTTGTTGTCTTTCACAACCTTAAAACGGCTATTAAAAATAATAACATGGATAACAGAAAATTTCCACTTAAGATTCTCTAAACTTTCTGGGAGAAAATTCCTTTTCTGTATTGTATTCCCGGTTCGTCTCTGCGGGTACGGTTTTCTCTCATGCGTTCGAGCCAAGGTTTATTTTCCTGAACTGGTTTTCCTCTCATGAATTCTCTCCGAATTTTGTTTTCTTAAGTATCGGTTCGTCTCCTGCAGTCGCTCCGGTTTTCGTTTCACCGGGCACGTTTTTTTCTCCAGCCACTCCGAATTAGTTTTCTCCCGTCACAGTTCCATCTCCCGCGTTCGCTCCGGGTTGCACTTCACCAGGCGCGGTCTTTTCTCCGGCAGGCGCTCCGAATCCACTTGCTCCCGGCGCAGTTCCATCTCCCGTGTTCGCTCCGGGTTTCACTTCACCAGGCGCGGTTTTTATTTCTGTAACCGCTCCGACTCCATTTTCTCCCGGCGCAGTTTCATTTCCTGCATTCGCTCCCAGCCCGCTTTCTTCTGTCACACCGCTCTCTTCCGCCACACCGCTTTCTTCTGCCGCACCGCTCTCTTCCGCCGGTATATCTGAATTTTTCTGAATAACGGCTGCCTTTCCCCGATATGTGGTATTGTGAAGCGGAGTCTCTTCCACCACCTGCCCGTTCTTTGTCACCACACGGAACGTCTTCCAGACACTCCCATTCTGGCCATTGTCCACGACACGTTCCGTGCCTGCCGCAAGCTTTTTATTCTCCTCGACAACCGGAGTGGGGGCCTCAATCTCTTTTACCTTTTCCGAGCGCATCGTCACCTTGACGCCTTCATCGAGAATTGGAAGGCCGATCACAGACACCTTTAAAACATTGTCCTTTAATGAAGCGCGGACCGCTACCGAACTCTTCCCGGTATTGACGAATTTCAAATCAGGGCCTGCATATCCGTCAAAACTCACCATGGCATCTTCCCCCGACTGGATATAACCTGGCGGGTAACTGTGGGAATGGCGTTCTGTGGCATTTAACCCGGAACCGACCACTGCATTGTAAAGCGTTGTGGAAACCTGACATACGCCCCCGCCCGGTTCTTCTATCAGCACGCCATTGCGGTACGCCCCAGCTGGCTGATACCCTTTTTCCTTTGTCCTGTTTCCCGTCGTCGAATTGAATGAAAATTCTTCGCCGGGTTTTATCACTTTGCCGTCTATGGCCTCCACAGCCAGAAGAATATTCTGATTCCTGTTCCGGTTATCCGTTGTTTTCGTTGTAAATGTACCGATCACCCGGTACTGTTCTTTGGCCTGAGCCGCTGTCCGCTCCGGTTCGGTCACTGTAAACTCCGCCGCAATCCTGGCATCATATTTCCCGGACTTTACCGCCGCCATAATCGCCTCCACCGCCGCCTGCTGATTCATTGTGCGGCCGGATTGAGCCTCCGAATAAGTAAAACTGCCCTTTTCTTTGTCAAAAGAGAGTAACTGGGAATTTACAACGGAGCGATCCCATTTTTCAGCGAGAGTGTTCACCAGAGCTCTGGCCGATTCCTCCAGCCTTTCAGAATCGGTTGTATAGTTCCCCGGCTTCGCATCACCGTCGCCATAGATCTCATTAAGTACCCTCTCCAGTTCCGTTTTCAGGAAATTGTCGACGGAGACGGTTTCTTCTCCATTTTCCACGGAAAGCGACCACGGTGTTTTAAGGAGTAGTTCTTCCGCCTGCTGTCGGGTCAAGCCTGTAATCTCAACCCCATTCAAACTTACCACTTCCGTTGGAAGTGTGGTATTTTCAGATTCCTCTCTGTATGGCGTCATTTCGATTCCGGCTGCATAGGCGTCGTGTACACCGCCTTTATTTTTCTTCATGACAGACCACCATACACCGGAAACAGAGACTGCCATAATAAGCGCCGCACAGCCGTAAGCTGCCAGCCTCCTGTTTCTGCGTCTTCTCCTGATTCTGCTGCTGTATCTGTTCATATTCTTCACTCCTGTCTATATGGTTTCCAGCATTTGGCAACTGAAACTTTTATCGTTACAGTTTACTGTAACAATAGCAGATACAGTTGTGGCTGTCAAGGGGATTTTTATAAATTAAGCAAATATTTTCCAAACACAATTCCCTGTTTCCGTTCTTAACTGTCTCCTGCCTCCCCTCCACAAAGCACCTCAAATATCCCTTTGTAATACTCAGAATAAATACTCCCTTTTCTCCAGATAAATGTAAAGTCGTGGCTCAGTTCAAAATCCTCCAGTTCAACCCGCACAAGCTTGCCATTTTCAATCTCACGTATCACCGCGGCCTCATACAAAAATGTGATCCCGCAGCCATCCTCCACCATCGTCTTTATCGCCCCGATATGGCTGATCTCCATGAAATTCGTAAAATCGTGGATCAGCAGATTCTTCCCTTCCAGGTATCGCTCAAAGACGTACCTCGTGCCCGAACCTTTTTCCCTGATAAAAAGGCATTCCTCTGTCAGATCTTCAATCACCTTTACCGGCTTTTTAAACTGGTAACCGGGCGCCGCCACAATCACAAACCTGTCCCGGTCGTACACCAGGTAATCGTACTCTTTCTTCTGAAAAAAGCCTTCAACGATGGCAAACTCGATTTCTCCGGCATCCAGTCTTCTTAGAAGTTCCAGCGTGTCCGCAACCGTCATCCTGACTGAGATACCGGGCCGGGCGGCAATCAGGCGTTTTAACGCCTCCGGCATTACGTATTCCCCGATTGTCATGGTAGCGCCAAATACAAGCTGCCCGCCGCTGCCAGTTTTCTGACTCATCACTGATTTTAAATGAAGTTCGTCGTGCTTCATCGTTGTGGCAGCTGACAGAAGCACTTTCCCCGCCTCCGTCAGACTTATCTTTTTCCCCGTATATTCAAAAAGCTTTGCCCCGTACAGTTCCTCCAGATACCGGATATGGTGGGAAACCGCCGGCTGAGTAATATTCAAATATTCCGCTGCCCGCGTAAAATTCATAAATCTGCATACAGTAAGAAATGTATCAATGCGGAAACCAATCATCTCTTCAACCTCCCGCTGTTTTATCCTGAAATTTTTACTATCATAACATAGATTTATCAATAAATAATTATTTAGAATTTTATTTTATCGTTTTTCCCCTATATAATTTGGTCAGTTGGCAAACCACGCCCGGCCTGCTGAGAATGAATGCTG
>CAUEKH010000143.1 GCA_959018155.1 uncultured Hungatella sp. | reverse complement strand
CAAATTGCTTCCCCAGGAGACAGAGTAGGCCGAATATCCGGTGATAATCAGAATCATCAGCACCATGGAAGCATCTACCGGACTTTTGGTATTCTTATTGTCATAATACTGCACCCACTGTACCAGCTCCGGTTCGTCAAATTCGTCCATGCGGTACGTCACACTCATCAGGCGTTTCTTTCCTTTATCCAGCGAGCCTTCCCAGACCAGGAGGCCATCCTTTTCATAGTCCGCGTTGTGGCTGACAATATTGTCGGATTTCACCCATGTAAAAAGATAATGTTTTACGCGGATTTCATTGAACCAGCCTGGCGTAAAATTGTAAAATGGTTCCTCCGGATCTTCCGTATTTTCGCACAGCATCTTTTTCTGATTTAAATTAAACCAGAACTCAGCCGTTTCACCCGTATGATACTCGCGATCCAGATTCAGTTCCACCATCGGTTCCTTTTCAGAATAGCTTCCTTTCGTCCGTTGGCTTTCTGCTGCGCCGCCAAGATCGTTCATTGTATAAGAAGAGTTGGCTGCCCCCAGCTGGACCCATTTAAGCGGCCCTTCTTTCGAATCATTCAACACCTTCCATTTGTATCCGTAGGTAATATTCAGACTGCCGTCCGCTTCCGTAAAAACGTGGACTTGATACTCTGTAATCTCATCAAGCGGCATAAAACAGTAGCCCAGATAAAACCCCAGAATCACCAGGCCAATGGAACAGACAATGAGAAATTTTTTCAGTTTTTTGTTGCCTTCCTTCTCCATCAGCGGCTCACCTCCGTTTCGGCATTTCCACTTCTCAGCGGGCAGTACAGACTTTCCTCTTCCCCCATAGAGCGGATTTTCGTACAGAGTGTGCCGTTCCAGATTTTCTTCCAGGAATCTTTCTTCATATCTCCAAGAACGGCGCCAGTTCCCAGCCAGCTCTGACAGGGAACCACCAGACCATCCGGCGTCACTGCCATATTGGAGAGACAGGCCCCGCACATCGGCACGGAGATCCCAAGCCGCTCAAGAAGTTTCTCATCCGCCCTGCCAGGCGATGTAAAACTGATTTCTATCCCATTTTCCCGGCAGAAAATGGCCGCTTTTTCCAGAATCTCTCCCATTTCCTCCAGGGTCAGCTGGTTTAAGACAGCGCCTTTTGACGATGCGTTTCCCGTCTCAATCAGTCCGGAACAGGTGACATATCGGATTCCCAGACCATTCAGGAACTCCAGAGTAGACAGATAATCGTGATTTTCTCTGCAAAGCGGTGTGTTGACACTGACATTTAAACCGGCTTCCAAACCATTTTTTATCCCCCGGACTGTTCTCTGGTAGCCGCCGGCTGCGCCGACGCCCTTCACCCCTACCAGGCTGTTATGGATCTCCTCCTCGCCGGAATATAAGGTAATCTGGACGCTGTCTAAACTGGCTTCATACAACTCTCTGCACAGTTCCGGCGAAAGCAGAATTCCGTTGGTGTTAAGGCGCGTCACAAACCAGCGCGCGTAGTCCACCAGTTCCACTAAGTCTTTGCGAAGAGTCGGCTCCCCGCCGGTGAAGGTAAGCTGCGACACCCCCGCCGCCTTCAGCCTGTCTATTATTTTCTTCCAGCTTTCCGTGTCCAGTTCCCTCGCCTCCGCTTTCGGCTGGCCGGCCGCATAGCAGTTCCTGCATTTTAAATTACAGTTCCAGCTCCCGTCAGCCTTTGCCATGCCGCTTACCATCAAATCCATCCGATGGGGGGCCGTCATATGGGGCGCATACTCCCGCAGAGACAGCGGTTCTATCTCGCCGGCGGGTTCCTTTCCCCGGGCGACATCAGCCAACATGGTGAGCATTTCCTGCAAATCCTCGTGAAGCACCTTCTGAGACACGTGAAATGCTGTTCTCGTACATTTTTCCGCGGCATCCATAACATTTCTCATATCCTGTTCCGTCATGGGCTTTCCCTCGTAACGGTTCACTTCACGAATAAAATTTCCCAGAAGGACCGACCAGGAATACCCTAAAGGCAGGATATAGTATCCGTTCAAAATCATCACGTAAGGGCTGCTGCCAATCAGTTTCCACTTCGGCGGAATCAGATGGATTCGCACCGCCCCCGGGCCCTCCGGATTCAGTGTGGTATGTACGACGCCCTCTTTCCAGGCTCTGTATTTTGCAAGTTCCCTTCTCCATATCATGAAAATTCCTCCCATGCCCGGAATGACCGGGATTTTCCTTTCGCACATTTCGTATATGGTAAAATCTTATCACAGGAATACGCAGAAATCCATCTGTTTAGTCTGCCTTTCAACAATTCTTTCCCACCACAACGATAACCTGCACGCTCCGCGCACAGGTCACCGTCTTAAAAAAAAGCCGCGCTCCGACTGCCCATTTCAGAACTTCTTCTGACTCAGGGCCGCCCAAGCGCGGCTGTCACGCGGCTGCCGCATCCGTTCCCTGAATGGACAGCCCATGATTCATTCCATAAAAATTATCTTGCGTTCTCAACCAGATCGAGAACCGCCTTCTTGCTCTGCACGCCAACCTTCGTGGCAACCGGCTTACCGCCTTTGAAGACCATCAGAGTCGGGATGCTCATAACGCGGTACTTGCCGGCCAGCCCCGGCTCCTCATCCACGTTAATCTTACCTACCTTCAGCCCCGGATGATTTTCCCCGGCAATCTCGTCGATAACAGGTGCAAACATCTTACACGGACCACACCAGGTCGCCCAGAAATCCACAATTACAACGTCACTGCTCTCTAATACTTCCTTCTCAAAATTACCCTCTGTAAGTGTTACGACTGCCATAAATTTCTCCTCCTTATTCTGCGCTCTCTGCAAGCGCCTGTGTTATAATATTTTTCATAATATCTTTTGTCAGCGCACCGTTGGCATAACCGATGACGCGTCCTTCCCGGTCAATCATAAATGTAGTCGGGAACGCTGTTATATAATATTGTAACAGAACATCCCCCGTTGTGTCCATAAGCGCCGGGAAAGTATAGCCGTTATCTTCCATAAACTGTGATACTTCTTCTATAGTTTTATCATTATTGTTTGGATTATCCTCTGTCTTTGGATTTGCGACGCTTAAAATGACCAGGTCGCCGGTATTTTCCCCATATTCCTCATAAATTTCCTGAATATCCGGCATTTCCTGACGGCACGGCGGACACCACGTCGCCCAGAAATTTAAAAATACCACTTTTCCCTTGTAATCGGACAGCTTGTGCTCCTCGCCATAATTATCAGTCAGGGTAAAATCAGGCGCCTCTATCCGTTCCGACGGATCAGGAAGACTGCTCTCTGTCTCATCTGCCGCACCCTCAGAGGATCCCGCGGAAGCGCTCTTCTCGTCGGTTTTGGCGCTCTCTTCTCCCGCGCTTCCATTTCCCGCTGTGCCTTCACTTTCAGCTATGCCGCCATTCTCCGCCGCATTCTTATCACCTGCCACAGCCTCTGACTCCTTCACCGTCTGACCGCCGCCGCTAAATCCCGATAAATAACCGGTGATTCCGTTCATCCACCCGGTAAACATCATAACGCCCATGGCAATCATCAGCACGCCGCCGACCTTGGTGGTGTATTTCACAACATTCTGATGCTTCTTAAAGAAATCAAGCACCGTTCCGGTAAACAGCCCAACCGCCAGGAACGGAATGACAAATCCCAGCGTATAGACGCCAATCAGCAAAAATCCCATCCCCTGGGAACTGGCCGAGGAAGCCATCAAAAGCACACTTGCCAGAGCCGGACCGACACAGGGCGTCCATGCAAAGCTGAATGTAAATCCGAGCACCAGGGCCAAAATCGGATTCATCGCCAGCTGATTCAGCTGAAACGGCAGGCGGTGTTCCTTCCCCAGCACGTCACTCCCAAAAATCCCCAGCTGAAACAGACCGAACAGTACAACGATAATACCGCCTATCCGCGCAAACAGCGTCCTGTTGCTCCCAAAGAACCGGCCAGCCGCAGTAAAGCCAAAACCAAGCAGGAAAAAGGCAAAACTGACGCCGACTACAAAGAATAAGGTGTTGACCATTACCTTCTTTCTTGAGTAGCGGACGCGCCCATCCTCATCAACGGTTCTCGTTCCGCCCGCCAGGTATCCGATATAAAGCGGAACCAGCGGCAGCACACATGGAGAGAAAAAGCTTAAAAGTCCCTGAATAAAAACTGTAATCGCCGGTATCCCGACTTCAATCTGAAATCCCATATCGCCTCCTGAGTCATTCCCATTTCCGAGATCACCGCCACCCTTCGATAGCTTTGTTCGAAAATGTAATCTACGCCAACTGTAATGTTTTTTGTTTCAGTTTGTACTGTCATTATAAAAGTTACAGTTTGATTTGTCAAGTGTTTTTTCAAATTATTCTTCGTTTATTCCGCCGAGTCTGGCACATACTCCAAAATATCCCCCGGCTGGCAGTCCAGTGCCTTACAAATCGCCTCCAGCGTAGTAAACCGGACAGCCTTTGCCTTATTATTTTTCAAAATAGACAGATTCGCCATCGTGATATCCACCTCACCGGCCAGTTCTGTCAGCCCTTTTTTCCTCTTTGCCATCATGACATCGAGATTCACAACAATTGCCATATGGCACCTCCTATATGGTCAGGTCATTCTCTTCTTTATAGCGCACCGCCATCTCAAACACCTGACACAGCACAATGGAAAATAATCCCGCAATCGAGAAGACAATAATAATCACCGCTGTAGCCGGCGTCAGTGACACGGGAAGACGGATCAGCGAGAGAAGCGCAATGGCAAAGCTGCTCTTCCCCATCTTCTTTAAAGAATCTGCATTTCCCCTCACAAACGGGTTGCCGGACAGCACCGTAAGGAACATCCCCCGCAGTTCCTGGACAATCACAAGCGCCATGACCCCCGACATCATATAGATCACGCACTGGAACACATAGTACTTGCGGAATGCCTCAATATAATTCCCGAAAAAATAAAACAGCACAGGAATCGCTGCTGTCAGAACAATTCCAATATAGAACATGGCATCCAGCATACATTTTGTAAAACGGATCAGTTTTGTATTCATCCCTATTTCCTCCACGAAACAGTGTCAGGACTGTGATTAACCCAACAGTCTTTTACATATTTAAAGGGATTTTATCACACGGGAAATGAAAACTCAACGTAATTTATTGATTATCGATAATTTTCCGGCTGACCTGCACCTGAATCTCAGTCAGAAATTCTTCCTGCCGCATGGTATCCCGGTTATCTATCTCATATAATTCAAAAGGTTCCCCCGTCATAACGAACCCGTTTTCTTCTATATACCGAAAGACCTCATGGATCCGCTCGCCGTTCTGCTCATAATTCCCCCGGTAATAGCAGGATAAATACTCCCCGGCAGGAAGCTGAAAATCGTACTCCGTATTTTCCCTTTCCAGTATAAAAAATACAGAATTAAATATATTGGAAATCCCCTGTCTCAAATCTTCCATGGAAAAAAATGCCCCTATCGGCTGGTTCCCAAAATCGCGGATTTTATTTTCATGCCTTCTGTGCAGCTTTTTGATGACAAAATCCATTTCCTCGTCTCTGGTAATATGCTCATTCAGCTGCACACACCGCCGCTCCGGCATCTCGATGACTGTAATGACACCCGGCTCAATCTCTCTGGCTGCGTTTAATGTAGAAATCCGCTCCGCGATAATATTCTCCCTGGCCTTCAACTCCTCCATCTGCTCGCGAAGCAGCTCCTGCTCTCTGTAAAGCATGTCCAAAGTATTCGAGACACTCTGCCCCTCCAAATACTCTTTAATCTGCGCCATGGAAAAATTCAGCCTGCGCAGATCCCTGATAATATTCAATTTATAAATATCTTTCAGATTATAAAGCCGGTAGCCGTTCGTATCCCTCTTCGGCTTCAAAATCCCCAGCTTCTCATAGTAACGCAGGGAATCCACCCCGATCCCATACAGCTTTGATATTTCGTTTATTTTATAATAATTCTTCAAACCAGCCGCCCCTTCCTCGTTCCGACCTGCTTTTTATGTTCTGTTTTTTTAGTTCTGCTTTTTTTAGTTCTGCTTTTTTTAGTTCTGCTTTTTTAGTTCTATTTTTAAGTTCTGCTTTTCAAGTTCTGTTTTTTAAGTTCTGCTTTTTAAGTACCTGTTTTAAGCACCTGATAAACCAGCCTTCTCCTGTTTATCCACAAACTTTGCCGTTTTACAGCAAATTAGTCACAAATTCCCCCTGAAATAAACCATCTCATTTGTGGAAGGTGTGAAAATCGTCCTCACACCTCTTGACCCTGGTATTATACCAGAGTTTATAATTTTTTTGAAGGGAGTTCTTTGATATGAAAATAAAAACGCTACAAAAATATTTGAAGAAACTGACAGAAGGATTTACCTTTTCCAAGGTAATCATAATCATCTTAGGCGCTGCCATTGTATCCTTCGGAATTCACAACATTCATCAGCAGACGGGAATCACAGAAGGCGGCGTCATCGGCTTTATGCTTCTCTCCAACCACTGGCTCGGAATTTCACCCTCTATTTTAACCACGGTAC
>CAUEKH010000142.1 GCA_959018155.1 uncultured Hungatella sp. | reverse complement strand
ATCTCGAATAACACAATCTTCTTTATTCCCTTTTCCCCAACAACCACTCCAGCACATTCCTCTTCTTAATCCCCTCATAATCCATATTTCCAAACACCTCATCCAGTGTCAGCAAATACTTAGGATAGTTGTCGTGGATTTTCTGAAGCGGCGCCAGTTCACGCTTAAGTGTTGTCTCCTCCAGCACGGTAGCCGCCACCTGATAATAGACGGTCTTCTCCTGAGCAATCGCCACAAAATCAACTTCACCCTCAGTCATCTGTCCCACATACACCGAAAAGCCGCGGCGAAGCAGTTCAAGATAGACGATATTTTCCAGAAGATGGTCGATATCGCTCTCTTTTCCACGCACAAGAGCATTTCGCAGACCGATATCCACAACGTAAAACTTACTCTGCTGGGTTAAATACTGTTTCCCTTTTATGTTATAGCGGCTGACCTCGTAGAGAAGCAGGCTGTCAGTCAGACCGCGCAAATATTTATCCACAGTCTTCTGATCAATCTTCGTCCCCTGAGATTTTAAAGTGTTGGCTATCTTTGTGGGGGAGACAAGGTTTCCCACATTGTGAAGCATGAACTTCGTAATATTTAAAAGAGTCGTAACATCCGATATCTTCAGCCTCGCGACCACGTCTTTCAGCAGGACCGTATTATAGATATCTGTGAGATACTCTCTCGCCTCCTGCTTAGTCAGTCCCAGCCTGGCCACATACGGAAATGAACTGTACTCCAGATAACGATTGAAATTCTGAGTCATGGAAAAAGAGGAATCTTCATAAGCGCTGCAAAATTCAGCGAAGGACAGTGGCAGCATCTTTAATTCTACATAACGGCCCGAAAGTAAAGTGGCCAGCTCGCCGGACATAAAATAGGCATTGGATCCGGTGATATAGACATCACAGTTTTCTTTAATAAACAGGCTGTCCACCACCTTTTCAAAACTGCCCACATGCTGAATTTCATCGAGAAAAATGTAATTCATGCGATCCGGCTGTAATCGTTCCGTGATATAACGGTACAGCTTTTTATAGTCCGTCAGTTCTTCACAGGCTATATCCTCGAAATTCAGAGAAATCATCTGGCTGCTCTCAACGCCATCCTTTAAAAGATATTCCCGGAAAATATCGAACATCGTGGACTTTCCGCAGCGGCGGACACCTGATACTACTTTGATAATCTGACGCGCTCTCCAACGTACCAGCCAATCCAGATATTCGGGTCTGTTTATCTTTTTCACTCTTCCTCACCTCCCATATAGTTTCAATCATTTGATAATATATTTTTCATTATATCCATTCTAATCCTGATTTATTCAAAAGTCAACAAAAGTTAGGAATAGATTCCTAACTTTTGCATTTTATCAGTATATACGGATTTAATTCCTGTATTTTGTCTTATTTCTGCTTAGTCACCACAATTTCCTCAACCGCAATTCCCGGCCTCAGCGTCTCTGTCACAGCCAGTTCATAATATCCGGCCTCTAATCCCACGCTTCCCATTTTCCTCTCAACGACAGCACCGGCTGTCCCATTCACCTGAGGCGTCGCTGCCAGAACATTGTTAATAAAAATATTGCAGGCCGACTGTGCCCGGCTGTCTTCGGTATCATACCGCGCACGGACAAGAATGCTGTAAATTCCAGACTCTTCTGCATGGAAATAGATTTTCTCTCCAACGCCAGCTACAAGCGTTCCGGGAACCTTTGGCAGATCGGCTCCTTTCATCTCTGCCTCCGGACATTCTCCCGCCGGAATCCGTTCCATGCCGTCTTCCGGATTTAAGGAACGCGCAAAAGCCGGCGCATTTAAAATAAAGCGGCAGATATTCATGGCGCAGCGCTGTAATTCTCCCCTCGACAGCCTTCCTTCGGACAGAGCCTCCAGAGTATTGTCTCCGGCTGGATTCTCTTCTGCCCGGAGATTGTCGACAACCATGTACAAATCGTTCTGGGCGCGGACCATGGCAGCGGTATTCTTCCCACTCGCTTTCCCGCCTTCTACCGGATCGTTCATGGTGGACCACCAGTCTGTCATCACAATGCCCTGATATCCCCATTCTTTTCTCAGAATCGTAGTTACCAGATCGTAATTGGAGGCGGACCAGTGGCCATTGACCGGATTGTAGGAGGTCATGATGGAAGCTGCTCCCCCCTCTTTAACCGCAATCTCAAACCCTTTTAAATAGATTTCCCGCAGCGCGCGCTCTGACACTGCAGCATTTACCTGGTTGCGCTCCGTCTCCTGGCTGTTGCAGGCGTAATGCTTGGCCGTGGCAAATGCCCCACCATCGGCGATGCCGCGGATTACAGCGGAAGCCATTTTCCCGGTGAGCAGCGGATCTTCGCTGTAGTACTCGAAATTCCTGCCATTTAAAGGATTGCGGTGAATGTTCATGCCCGGACCTAAAAGGGTGTCTACCTCATTGCGAAGAAGTTCCTTCCCTTCCAGTTCATACAACCGTTCTACCAGTTTCGTATCAAATGTGCACGCAAGAAGCGTACCAATTGGAAGCTGCGTGGCCTTTGCCCCCACATCCATCCGGATGCCGGAAGGGCCGTCGGCGCAGCAGATGGTAGGAATCCGGTACTTTTCTATCAGAGAATCTGTAACTCCGCCAAAGGCAGATGCCGTGCCGGGCGTTACCCTCGGACTGCACATTCCCTCACCGCGCACAATGGCCGCCAGTTCTTCATCCGACAGCTGTGCCACAAAATCTTCCAATGAAGCATTTCCCTCAGCCACATCCGGAAGCGTGATAACACATTTTTCCGGCTGACGGCACGGTTTCAGTTCAGCAGGGAGACGGCTTTCTATCCGTTCTTTCATGGAAACCGTCTTCACAGGAACTTCCTCCATCACAAGTTCATAGGTTCCGTCTTCACGCTTCGTGCCCGACCGGAACCGTTTGAACGGTTTCTCCGGCGCGGCAGCTTCCTCCAGCTGTTCTGTCACAATCAGCTTCTCTGCCGTGTAGTCTGTAACCGGAATTAAATCCCTGCTGCTGTTGCCCGCATAGATTTTATATACCCCTGCCTCCAGGACGTAACACGATTTATGGCCGGTCACGCCGCCGTCGTCGTAAGCCGCCATGGCTGAGACAGGAAAGTCAATGGTAAGAGTCTGGCTCTCCCCGGGCGCCAGTTCTTTTGTCTTTGCAAATGCAGCCAGTTCCTTCGCCGGACGCCCCAGCAGCCCCTGCGCTGCGCTGTAATATACCTGAACCACTTCGCGACCGGAGTAAATGCTGCCGGTGTTGGTAACCTTTACTGTAATTTCTATCCTTCCACAGCCAGCTTCGTCGGTATCTGCGCCTGTACTGCCACCTTCATCTACGCTGCGATCTGCACTTGTGCCGCCACCTGCATCTACGCTGCGACCTGCACCTGTGCCGCCACCTGCATCTACGCTGCGACCTTCCCCCGTACTGCCACTCGCATCTACACTGCCATCTGCCCCAGCACCCGCGCCGCTACATGCGTCATTTTTCATACGCTGCCCCAAAACCTCCAGTGAAAATTCCGTATAGGACAATCCAAATCCAAACGGATAAATCACCTTTTCCGGTGCAAATGTGTCAAAATACCGGTACCCGACATAGACATCTTCCTGATAAATATTCTCGGTCAGACTTCCATGATTCTCTGACGACGGGTAATCCGCCAGAGATAACGCAACGGTATCTGCAAGCTTTCCGCTGGGCGTAACCTTACCTGTAATCACATCGGCTGCGGCCCGGCCGCTCTCCTGGCCGCCCTGCCACGTGTAGAGCACTGCCGTCACCCGTCTGCCGCACTCTTCCTTTAAAAATCCCATATCAATAATAGAAGAGACATTTAAAATAACCGCCGTCTTCTCAAATGCGGCCGAAACCATGGAAATCATCTGACGTTCCCGCTCCGTCAAACGGTAGCCGCCTTCCTCGTCCTCATAGTCCTTAGCCTCGCCGGCTGTCCTTCCGATTACCACCAGAGCCTTATCCGAACATTCCGCGGCCCGGCGCACCAGATCTTCAGTCAGTTCCATTTCCTCCTGACACCATGGTTCCGCAGCCCAGAGACCGGCCCCATCGTCAAACGGATGCTCTTCAATCCACGCCTCATAAACAGAGGCCAGTTCTTCATTGATACTGATATCACCACACTGGCGCAGACTGTCAAGTAAATTGGTGGTATACGCCACATTGACCGCCCCACCTGAACCGGTGCCGCTTCGGTATGTATCCTTTTGAATTCTTCCAAACAGTGAGATGCGCTCTCCCGCTTTTATCGGAAGCGTCTCCGACTCATTTTTAAGAAGAACCGCGCCCTCGGCTGCCGCCCGGCGGCATAATGCCGGAAATTCCTCCAGTGGTACTCCAATCATTTTCTTATTCATCTCTATTTCCCCTTCCCTTCTGCTGTATCAGAAAAAGTTCTTTATTTCTCTGATAGATTTTTTTAAATATTTCAAATTTCTCCTGATAAATTTCGTGCCTTTCTTGATCTGGCACGTACATCTCAGGAAGCATTCTTACCATTTCGCCGCAGGCCGTCCGAAAGTCCGGATAAAGCCCCAGTCCCACGGCAGCGGTAATGCAGGCGCCCATTCCCGCCTCTTCCTTCCCGTCGGTGCAGGCAATTTTCTTTCCAAAGATATCCGCCTGCATCTGGAGAAAGACCGGACTTCTGGCCCCGCCTCCCGAGGCAGTCATGGTGTCCTCAAAATCGGCCACCCCTTCCAGCACCTCCAGCGCCTCTTTCAGTGCAAATGCCACTCCTTCCATGGCCGCCCGCATCATAGTACTGCGGCTGTGATTGATACTCAGGCCAAAATATACGCCTCTGGCGTACGGATCCATATGCGGCGTGCGTTCCCCCAACAGATAAGGCAGAAAAATCAACCCGTCACTGCCGGCAGGCACTGAGGCCGCCATTTCATTCATCTCTTCATAGTCAGGAATCTGTAAAATTCCCTTTCTCACCCAGTCTAAGGCAATTCCGCCATTTAAGCTGGCGCCTGTCAGTATCCACCTGCCAGGAACCGGAAGACAGAAGGTATTGGTCCTCAATTTTTCATCGCAGCACGGTCGGTCCACACAGCCCACAATCTGCCCGGCCGTCCCGATATTGACGGACAGCATCCCCGGACGAATCAGGCCGTTGCCAACACAGTACATCGGGGTATCTCCGCCTCCGCAGACAACCGGCGTCCCGCAAAGCAGGCCCGTTTCCTCCGCTGCCTCAGCCGTCACCTCCCCCACAATCTCCTGTGAACCGTAAACCTTCGGAAATAATTTCGCCGGAAGGCCCATACTTTCCAGAAATTCAGGCCACTGACAGCGAACCGCATCGAAAATACCGGAACCCGAGGCATCAGAAATATCAGTACCTATTTTTCCAGTCAGACGATAGCGGATATAATCCTTTGGAAAAACAGCCGTTTCGATTTTCCGGAAATTTTCCGGCTCCTGTTCCTTCATCCAGAGCAGGGAAGCAGCCAGAAAACCGGGGGCTACTGCGTTAAAAGTAACACGGGCCATTTCGCCGCGATTTGTCTTTTCGTAGAGAGACTGTATCTGCGCTCCGCTTCTCTGATCCGCCCATATCAGACTGTTCCTCACAGGTTCCCCGGTATCGTCAAGAGGAACCAGACCATGCATCTGCCCGGAAAATCCAATCCCGGCAATCGAAGAAGGCCCTTCTTTTATTTCTGCCACTGCCGCCCTGGCAGCCCGAACCGTACAATCCCACCACACCTGCGGCGACTGTTCCGCCCAGCCGGGACGAAGGCTGATTAACCCGTATTTTTCCTGGCCCTCTCCTACTATTCGACCAGTTAAATCACTTATCATGACCTTCACGCTGGACGTCCCCAAATCAATCCCCATTACGTATTTCATCTTGTACCTCTATTCCCCTTATCCGCTATTTATCCTCATCAATCATATCTCAAATACTGTCTTTCATCAATAGCTTAAAAACTGTTATGATTCTAAAAATGAAACACTTTTCCAGTTCTCACAATCCATTCCCATAATCCCAGAATCACACACCCCACCGCGTAACAGCCGACATCTTTTATATCAGCCACCGAGCCCAGCACAATTCTTGCAAAGCGGTTCCCCTCCAGCCCCAGCAGAGACACCAGATTGAAATACTGG
This sequence comes from uncultured Hungatella sp., assembly GCA_959018155.1. GTDB lineage: Bacteria > Bacillota > Clostridia > Lachnospirales > Lachnospiraceae > Hungatella. The sequence continues at coordinate 457 of CAUEKH010000142.1, read as the reverse complement.
AGTAATTCCACTCCTGCTGCAAAAAGGAAAACGCCAATTGGAAGATACCACATTTTCGTAGGAATGAAGATTCTGACGAAGCAATAAACCACCACTACCACCAGCATATCCCCGACATATGGGCGGATAAAATCATCGTGGACATACAGTGCGATAAAAGTCTCAATTACCATGAAAAGCAGGAATACTCCCAGATATCGCAATCGTATCGTTCTTACTGTTCTTTTTCTGTTTTCTGAACTTTCCCTGCTCTCTGTTTCTTTCTCGTCTCCTGCTCTTTCCACCTTCTCTGTTCTTTGCCGGTCTCCTGTTCTTTGCCGGTCTCCTCCCCTTTTCCTGTCTCCTACTCTTTCCACGTCCTCTATTCTTTCCTGGTCTTCTACCCTTTCCCTGTCTTCTGCTCTTTCCCTGTCTTCTGCTCTTTCCCTGTCTTCTGCTCTTTCCCTGTCTTCTGCTC
>CAUEKH010000141.1 GCA_959018155.1 uncultured Hungatella sp. | reverse complement strand
TATCCCGGTAGAGCAGAGCGCACCAGCAGTCATTTTCATCAGGCATTTCAATCTTTGCAACCGTAAATTCCACCATATGGTAGGCGCCATCAGCGGCAAGACGGCGCAGTCTCCTCGTGATCTGTCTTTTCCCTTCGCCAAACTGCCTTAACAATGATTCTCTGGAAAAGGTCTCGAAAAACAATTTCAAATCATCCGGATCAATGACTTTCGCAGCATACTCACGGTTTACCATCTCGAAGTTTCCGTACTCCGGAATATCCTCCCACATCGAGTCCTTCTGGCAGATGACATAATAGTCAGTTGTCAGGTTGGCAATGATGCACTCATGAAATACAGTTACCAGGCTCTGTGCATACACCTTCGCAATCTTTTTAAGTTTCTGTTCCTCCTCACGGTTCAGCCGGTGAGGCGTGGCCGTCACTACGACAGCCGGAATATCGTTATCCCACAAAATCCTGTTGACAGTCAGATCCACCGTCATCTTCTGAAGTGGATCATAACAGACACTGGTGCCGGAATCTCCTTTCTCCAGTGCTTCGAGAGGGCAGCTTCTACACATTTCCGGCCATACCTCATGGCATTTTGCTCCCGGTGCAAAATTTTCCCCGATGCTCTCCTTGCACCGGCGGTTACAGTAAAGAATTTTATGACTTTTCTCCTCAATCACGTAGATACTCATTTCAGTCAGGGCATCCAGCAGCCTGACCAGATTATCCTCAGACATGATTCCTCCTTGTTCCTGGTTTACAGCCTACCAGTGTGATATCTTTTCCGGTTATTCCGTTTACACTCATACATTTCCGTATCCGCCAGCTTCATGATTTCCTCCAAAGACAGCTGATTGCTGCTTCCTTCTATCTCAACCACCCCATAGCTGAAACTCACCGGATATTCCTTGGTATTCTCCCTCATGAACTGTTCCAAAACCTCCGCGAACCGCCTCTCAGTGGAGTCCTTATGACCCTCTGACAAAATCAAACAGAACTCATCGCCTCCAATTCTCGTAAATACGTCCTCACTGCGAAATGACTTCTGAATTGCAGTCACAAAGGTACGGATGTAGTAATCTCCTTCGTTGTGTCCATACTCATCATTCACATTTTTCAAACCGTCCAGATCCATGTAACATAACATGATATCTGATTTTTCTTCCAGGAGTTTTCCTAAATACTCCTCGAAAAACAGGCGGTTCCTGATTCCCGTTCCCGGGTCAAAATATGCCTTGCTCGTCAGCCTGCTGGCCGCCTGCTTCTCCTCCGTAATATCCATCACAATATGCGCATAGGCATTGTAGCCCCGCCACTCGATCTTAAATGTGGTGACGCGGAAGAACCCCTGTTCCTCATTTCCCATCTCCCACACCTTATCCTGCTCTCCATCCTGCCAGTTTACTATCTGGTTGCGAAATGAGAGCCGCTGGAGACAGAATTCGCAGAAAGCCGGATCAACCTTTTTTTCATCTTTGCGCTTATTGCAGTACAGGATGTTTCTGGTCTCCGCATCCACCACGATAATCCATTCATTCTTCTTTCTGGTCATCTCCACAAGAAGCTCATTGTAGCCTTCCATCATCTCGGCGCGCTTCCTGACCTTTTCCGCCTCTTCTTTTAAGAGGGCTTCTCTCTCCTTGAGCTGTTCCGTCATGGTGTTGAATGCCTCTGAAAATTCCCCCAGATACGAAACGTGCTGGGAATAGTCTCCGGACGCCACCTGCTTTGCCTGCCACGTAAGATGATTTAAATTCGCATGGAGATTCTTCAAATTCACACAGAGGAAATTATCCTTGGAGGGATAATACCCCGATAAATTTCCTTTCGAAAGATCCGCCGAATAGGCAAGCATCTCCTCCACAGCCTTCTGCAGGAATTCCAGCCCCTGTCCCAGCTTCTGATATGGTTCATCCAGTTTCTCAAGTTCCGGACGTTTAATCTTTGTATCATAGAGAATACTTCTTAAGTACTCAAAAAGCATCTCACAATTTTCATTTTCCATTTCATTTACTCCGTCATTCTGCCGGTTCTGCACAAAATCTGCATACGCGGTCCCCTGTTGCCCAGCAGTCCACTTCTGTTGCTGAATACTCTTTTCCCATATAGGTGGAAAGTACTCCGGCGATAAATCCCTCATCGTAATTGCATACGGTCTCGCCGAGAAGAGGCAGTCCGGAGCAATCGGCATCCTCCGAAACAGTCAAAATGATCTTTCCCGTCTCCTGTTCAAATTTTTCAATCCTCAGTACCCCAATCTTCATCTCTTCCATGCGCGTCTGCAGTGATGCGATAAACTCATTCAGCTTCAGTGAAATGTCCAGCAGATTTTCAGCAAAATAAACTCCGGCCCGGTATCCTGCCTTCCGGAAAATGTTCACCTGCTCTTCCTCTCCAAACTGTTCTGTCAGCTGTTCGCGAAGAGAGTATTCCATCAACCGGTATACAACGACCGGAAGTTCTTCCCCTAAATTTCCGCGGTCACCTGCATTAAAGTTCATATATTCAGCCAGCCCTAATTTTCTTTTATTCTGAAGAAATACATTATCCGCCATACTTTGCCTCCCGCTTCCATTTTTGTAACTGAATACTATCTCCATTTTAATCGTTCTCGCAGGAAACTGCAACCATAATTAAAAAGCAGACTGCCAAAACAGCCTGCTTTCGTTCATTTATTCCATAATTCGTGATATTACCGGCCGCAGACGCCCCGCCACCATCACCGCAACAATGCAGAGTACGTAGTCCGGCAGCATCGTCGGCAGACAGTAGATCGCAAAAATCGCGCCCCAGCCCACGGTATTCGGTGTCACGGCTACGAAATGGGTAATGAAATAAAAATACAGGATTCCCATTCCATAGTAAATCACATACCCGACTGTGGCCGCCAGCATCCAGACACGCGGCTTTGATGAATGCATCCACTCACATATCTTCCCCATGGCATACGCTGCCAGTGCAAATCCCAGCAGAAATCCAAAGGTCGGGCGGATTAAATAAGCCGGTCCGCCGCCCCGCGCAAATACCGGAATCCCCAGGAGTCCGATAACAAGATAGGTGGCCACACTGAAAAATGCCCTTCTGGACCCCAGCAACAGCCCTGCCAGCAGTACGAAAAACCATTGCAGGGTGAAATTCATCGTATCTGGTCCGACCGGGATCACAATCTTAATAAACGCACCAACAGCTATCAATGCCGCAAACAATCCGCTCACAGCCAAATCCCTCGTCATTCCTCTTCTCTGTACCGCGACTCCATTCCCCTGTCTCATTCGTACCACTCACCTTTCTGTCTCTGCCCGTTGTAATGTTCTCAGTAACAATTGTACTATTTTTTATTCATGAATACAACCTTTTTTTCAGTTCCTGTCAAAAAAGGAGAGGCCAGCCGGTCCCCTGCGGAACCGTCGGCCTCTCCTGTTTCCATTTTTTTATGAAATTTACTTTCTGAGTGACAGACGCACCAGCGCTCTTCGCAGCGCCAGTTCTGCTCTCATGGTATCAATTTCACCGTTCTCTTCCTTCAGACGGCGCTCCGCACGGATTCTCGCTTCCTCAGCACGGTTTGCGTCAATCTCCTCGGGCCACTCGGCAACTTCCGCCATAATGGTAATCTTTTCCGGAAGAATTTCGATAAATCCCGACATGAGGGCAGCTTCCTTCACTCCGCCTTCCTCATGGATTTTTAAAACCCCGGGGGCCACGATTGCAGTCAGCGGAATATGATTCCGGTAGACACCGATATCGCCCTCTGTCGTGGAGAGTTCCACCATGGAGGCGTCCCCCTCATAGAATTTCCTCTCAGGTGTGATGACCTGGAGTTTAAATAAATCAGCCATATTCCACCCCCTATTTCACTCGGGCGAGAACGTCTGCGATTGAACCTGCATTTAAGAAATAGCTCTCCGGAATATCGTCATGTTTGCCTTCCAGAATCTCCTTGAAGCCCTGAATCGTATCAGCCAGCGGAACGTAACGGCCTTCCAGACCGGTAAACTGGCCTGCCACAAAGAATGGCTGGGACAAGAATCTCTGGATTTTTCTCGCACGGGAAACGGTCAGCTTATCTTCTTCGGAAAGCTCATCCATACCCAGCATGGCGATGATATCCTGCAGCTCCTTATATTTCTGAAGAACCTCCTGCACACCGCGGGCTACGTTGTAGTGCTCCTCGCCTACGATACGCGGGTCTAAGATTCTCGATGTGGATTCCAGCGGGTCTACGGCCGGGTAGATACCAAGCTCTACGATGGAACGGCTTAAAACCGTGGTCGCATCGAGGTGGGCGAAGGTGTTGGCCGGCGCCGGGTCCGTCAAGTCATCGGCTGGAACGTATACAGCCTGTACCGATGTGATAGAACCGTTCTTCGTCGATGTGATTCTCTCCTGAAGAGCGCCCATCTCCGTCTGCAGTGTCGGCTGATAACCAACGGCGGAAGGCATACGGCCCAGCAGAGCGGAAACCTCGGAACCTGCCTGGGTAAAACGGAAAATGTTGTCGATGAACAACAGCACGTCCTTACCGGCCTGATCACGGAAATACTCTGCCATGGTAAGCCCGGTCAGTCCGACTCTCATACGGGCTCCCGGCGGCTCGTTCATCTGTCCGAATACCATGGTCGTCTTATTGATAACGCCTGATTCCTGCATCTCGTAGTACAAGTCATTTCCCTCACGGGTACGCTCTCCTACGCCGGTGAATACGGAATATCCGCCGTGCTCGGTGGCGATGTTACGAATCAGTTCCTGAATTAATACGGTCTTTCCTACACCGGCGCCGCCGAACAGACCAATCTTACCACCCTTCTGATACGGGCAGAGGAGGTCAACGACCTTAATACCTGTCTCCAGAATCTCCGTCTCTGTCGACTGCTCTTCAAATGTAGGCGCCGGTCTGTGAATCGGTAAGTATTCCTTCACTTCCGGCTTCGGTTTATTATCGATTGGATCGCCCAGAACGTTGAAGATACGTCCCAGGGTTTCTTCCCCAACCGGTATCGTAATTGGCGCACCCGTCGCGACTGCTTCCATGCCGCGAACCAGTCCATCGGTGGGGCCCATGGCGATACATCTGACTGTATCGTCGCCAAGATGCTGGGATACTTCCACAACCAGGCGTTTTCCGTCCTTCATCGTGATGTCAATGGCATCGTTGATGTTGGGCAGCTTGCCCTGGCTGAACTTGATATCCAGTACGGCACCGATAATCTGGGTGATCTTACCAATATTTTGTCCTGCCATCTTATTTCTCCTTTATATTATATTCAAAGTCCGGTTCGCCCTGCGGACTCCCCGAACGGCTGATTTACTGAATTTAAGCCGATTTCCCGCTCTCCTTAAGTAAACCAGTTCTATGATATGGCGTTGGCACCCGCGATAATCTCGGTCAGTTCCTGAGTAATGGAACCCTGTCTTGCGCGGTTATATGCCAGGCCAAGTTCTTCTATCATTTCCTCCGCATTGTTCGTCGCAGAATCCATGGCTGTCATACGCGCGCCATTTTCACTGGCGACAGCCTCTAAGAGCGCGCCATAGATTAAGCTGCTCATATACTTTGGAATGATGGAATCCAGCACCTGGTCTTCATCCGGCTCATAGTTCATGAGCACCAGATCCGTCTTCTCGTTCCCCTCGCCCATCTCCACAGGGAGAAGCTTCTTTAAGGTCGGGATGTGAGTCACGGTATTCTTAAATGAAGTGTAGGCCAGATAAATCTCGCCAATCGTATTCTGTCCAAATGCGTCCAGAAGTTCAGCCGTAACGTCGTAGGCGTCGCGGTACATCGGCTCGTTGATAACCTCGGAGTAATCCTCGGCAATCTTGTAGCCTTTGCGCACAAATGCGTCACGTCCCTTGCGGCCGATTGCATAAATTACGGTATTTTCCGGTCCCAGTCCTTCGGTCCCGGTTACCAGCTTAACGATATTGTTGTTGTAACCGCCAGCCAGTCCGCGGTTGGAGGTGATGGCGATAACCGCCTTCGTCTTTGACGCGCCCGATTTCAAATACTTGTGCTCAATGTTGCCGGACTTGCGCAGCATGGAACAGATGGTATCATACATCAAATCGTAGTACGGCTTCGACTCCTCCGCCTTCGCTCTCGACTTCTGCAGCTTCACGGTGGATACAAGCTTCATGGCTTTCGTAATCTGCTCGGTGCTCTGAATACTCTCTTTTCTATGTTTGATATCCCTCATGGATGCCATGATGTTTCACCTGCCTTTAATAAGCCTCCGCTTTACACTCGTTAATCGCCTTCGTCAGCAGTGCATCCGTCTCCTCGGTAATCTGCTTCGTCTCACGGATGGAAGCCGGAATCTGCGGATATTTGCTGTCGATAAAGCTGAATAATGCCCTTTCAAAATCAAGAATGTGGTGAGTTGGAATGTCAAGCAGCAGTTTTCTGGTTGCCGCGAAAATAATCATGACCTGATATTCTACCGGCATCGGCTGATACTGGCCCTGCTTTAACACTTCCTTGATTCTCTCGCCCTGTGCCAGCTGTTCCGTGGTCTCCTTGTCAAGCTCTGAGCCGAACTGGGCAAAGCTTGCAAGCTCGCGGTACTGAGCCAGCTCCACACGGATGGGAGCGGCAATCTTCTTCATCGCCTTGATCTGAGCCGCACCGCCTACACGGGAT
>CAUEKH010000140.1 GCA_959018155.1 uncultured Hungatella sp. | reverse complement strand
TATCTGTTTTCATCTGTGTATTCCTCCTTAATGATTTTCAATATATTTTCTTATCTGACCCATGAACTCCTCAAAAAACAGCTTTTAGAATCCCTGCTCCAACAGTTCCTCAAATTCCTCCATGCTCATCAGCACTTTACGCGGCTTCGTCCCCTCTTCCTCGCCGACGACGCCGGCCTCGGCAAGCTGATCCATAATCCTGGCGGCGCGGTTAAAGCCTATCTTAAACATTCTCTGCAGCATACCGATGGAGGCCTTGTCTTTCTCAATGATAAATTTACCAGCCTGTACAAAGTATTCATCCCGGTCATTACCGCCGCCCTTACCATCTCCCCCGGCTGGTGTCGAGGCAATCATATTTGCCACCTCCGGGTTATAGTCTACAGTTACCCCCTGGTCAGTCAGGAAATCCACCACCTTGGAAACCTCGGTATCCGATACGAACGCGCCCTGGACACGCATGGGCTTCGGATATCCGGCCGGATAGAACAGCATGTCGCCCTTTCCCAGCAGCTTCTCGGCTCCGTTCATGTCGATAATCGTCCTGGAGTCCACGCCGGACGACACGGAAAATGCGATTCGCGACGGCACATTCGCCTTGATTAAGCCGGTAATGACGTTGACCGACGGCCTCTGGGTGGCGATCACGAGATGGATTCCGGCTGCTCTGGCAAGCTGTGCCAAGCGGCAGATGGCATCCTCCACCTCCCCCGGCGCTACCATCATCAAATCCGCAAGCTCGTCGATGATAATGATAATCTGAGGCATCTTCTTCGGCTTGTTCTCGTCCTCAATATCCTTGATATTCTCAATCTTTGCGTTATATCCCTTTAAATCGCGGACATTGTACTGAGCAAACTTATTATACCGGTCCGTCATCTCCGCTACCGCCCAGTTTAATGCCCCCGCCGCCTTCTTTGGATCTGTCACAACAGGAAGGAGAAGGTGCGGAATTCCATTATAAACACTTAATTCCACAACCTTGGGGTCAACCATGATTAACTTGACATCTTCCGGATTGGCCTTGTAGATAATACTCATAATCAGGGTATTGATACAGACCGATTTACCGGAACCGGTCGCGCCCGCAATCAGTAAGTGAGGCATCTTACCGATATCCGCCACAACCACCTGGCCGCCGATATCCTTGCCGACTGCAAATGCAATTCTGGAAGGATGGTTTTTAAACTCATCAGCCTCCAGAAGATCTCGCAGATAAACCGTGTTATTTTCTTTGTTCGGCACCTCGATTCCCACTGCCGATTTACCGGGAATCGGCGCCTCAATACGGATATCCGCCGCCGCCAGACTCAGCTTGATATCATCGGCCAGACCCACAATCCGGCTGACCTTCACGCCCTGTTCCGGATGAAGTTCATACCGGGTGACAGAAGGGCCGCAGCTGATATTGGTCACCGTCACGCCGACCCCGAAATTATGCAGGGTCTGCTGCAGCTTGATGGCCGTCTCCTTATATTCCTTATCAGAAAATATCCCTGTATTCTTCCCCTGCTTAAGGAGAGTCACCGGTGGGAATACGTACTCTTTCTTTACAACGACCTCTTCCTTCTGCTTAATCTCCTGGCTGACGCTCATATCGTCAGCCCCCGGCTTCAGCCCCGGTTTCGTCACTGACTGGGTCACTGGTTTCGTCTCTGATTTAACTCCTGGTTTCGATTCTGTTCTTATCTCCGCCCTGTACTCCGGCTTCTCTTCCCTCTTCTCCAGCTTTTTCTGGAGTGCTTCTGTGTCGGTTTCTATGACTTTACCGGAAGCAGTGACCACGCGCTTTGGCTCTTCCGGAATCGAGAAGGTATCGCTGTAGTTCACGCCCGTTTCCACCGGGTCGGTGGGGTAGAATTCTTCCTCCACAACCTCCATCTCTTCCAAGGTGCGGGTTTCCTTCTTCATATAGAGGGTATTCGCCGCCTCGATATCAAACGGAACCTCATCCTCCACGTCAAAGGGCACTTCACTGTGATACGGCTCTACAATATTCTCCTTAACCGGTCCATCATTTAACGTTCCATAGCCAGGCAGTTCTTCTTCCTCTTCCTCGCTGACCACCACCGGCTTTGGAGAAATACTTCCGCGGAAAATATTGACCGGATTGAAAGCCGGCTCCTTCTTTTCCTCCTGCACAGGTTCTTTGACAGTCTTAACCGCCGGCTGCGCTGCCGAAGCAGAGGCTGCTAGACGGCCTGCGTGTACATCAATGTCATCCGGTTCTTCTGGATAAATGTCCGGTTCCGCCGCTCTGTAATCCTCTTCCGGCGCGGAAATCTTCGTCGCCTCCAAGTTGACGCCGCGCAGCTTCTCTTCCCGCAGACGCCGCCGTTCTTCCTGGCGCTCTTCATGGATTTCCCGTCGGATTTCCATATTTTCCCGGGCGTGCTGATATGCCTTCCCGCCGCTCTTCTTCACGGCGCCTACAAACGATTTTTCCGTAATACAGACCGCAGAAATAATCACGAATACGATGATCACCACATAGGCGCCCACCATTCCAATCAGGCCGATAAATGACTCCGCAAGCAGACCGCCAATCAGACCGCCGCCTTTACCGGTAGCCGCCGCGGTCATATAGAGATCCATAATCTTCCCATTCGCGCTGAGCCGCTCGCCAAACAGCAGCTGGAATAACCCGCACAGAGATACGGTCGCCAGAATTACTGAAACCAATTTAAACATGGCTCTCGGATTTCCGCGGTTTGAGATATAAAAACACGTTCCCGTAAACAACAAAACAGGAGCAATATATCCTATCCCTCCGAAAATTCCAAGCTGCAGGCTCCGCAGAAAATCTCCCACAACCCCGCACAGTTTAAAGTTGCTCAAAAATAGAATGGCCGCCGCCGCAAATGACATGATAATAATGACTTCTGATCGGATAAACTCTGGTTCCGAATCCACGGCATTTTTTCTGCTGTTCGTCTTAGCCGGTCTTCCGGCCTTTCCGCTTGTCCCTTTTTTTGCTGTTGTCTTCGATGTTGTCTTCTTCTTAGTTGTCTCAGGCACAATACTTCCCCCTTTTATCCACTGGTAACAGTATACAAAAAAATTGACAGAATTGCAACGGCTGGGTGAACATAAGTTTTCACAGATTTCTCTCTGTGGACTTTTTAAAGGGCCTGTGATATAGTAAAATCAAAGGAAAAAAGCCGGTAACTTACCAGTAAAAAATGAATATTTGGGAGGAATCATATGTGGATGTGTCCAAAATGCGGCAGAACATTTAAGAGGAATAATCAATCGCACTACTGCGGCAAATCTCCGGAGACGATCCGGGAATATATAACCGGGCAGCCTGCAGAAGCACAATCCCATTTATATGAATTGGACAGGATTATCAGCGAAGTTCTCCCGAAGGCCAAAAAGTGCATCAAATGGAGTATGCCTGCTTATATAGAAGAAGAAATCATTGTTCAATTTGCGGCCTGCAAAAATCACGTAAGCTTCTATGTCGGTTCAGAAGCGGTGGAACAGTTCCGGGCGCGGTTAGCGGAATATACGTGCAATAAGAATGCCATTTATTTCGATTATTCGAAGCCGCTGCCAGCTGAATTGATAAAAGAGATTGTTCGATGGTGTTCTGCCAGCACAGGAGGAGAAGAAAACAGAAGTATCACGAAAAATAATTTTTGAGGAGAGAATCACATGAAAAAATTTGCATTTATTCTGATGGGTCCGCACTACGATCCGCAGCTTCATCAGGCAGGCTTTGAGACAGGAAATCAGCTTACATCCATATTTACGGTGCGCAGCTTTGAAGAGGCAAGAAAACGGGTCATTTCATGTGCTGAAGAAGGATATGGCGTGATTGAACTTTGCGGGGCTTTCGGAAAAGAGAGGGCCAGAGAACTGATCGACTTAACGGGCGGCAGGGTAGGAATCGGGTTCGTAGAACATCTGCCTGAGCAGGATGAAATCTTTGGTTCATTTTTTCAGTAACGATAACCTGCACGCTCCGCGCACAGGTCACCGTCTTCAATAAGATGCCACCGGAAGTCTCAACAAACCAGACATTCCGGTGGCATTATAAAATCGTTTTCAGTTTTTTCTGTCAGCCTCTTCCATCATCTCATACAGCTTTCTTAAAGCGTCTTTTATCCCGCCGACCTCATCGATCAGCCCCTCTTTCACGGTCTCCTCGCCTACCAGGACCGTTCCTAAATCCCGGGTCAGCATCTCGGTGTTCAGCATCAGTTTTTTAAGCTGGTCGTACGCAATCTTTGCGTGTCCGGAGACGAAGCTTAAGATGCGGTCCTGAATCATTTCAAAGTATTCATACGTCTGGGAAGCCCCGATCACCATCCCCGTCATTCGGACCGGATGAACCATCATGGTGCCGGTCGGAACGATAAAGGAATAATCGGTGCAGACGGCAAGCGGCACTCCGATAGAATGGCTTCCGCCAAGGACAAGGGACACAGTGGGGATACTGAGAGACGCAATCATTTCCGCTATGGCAAGGCCGGCGTCCACGTCGCCGCCCGATGTATTCAGGATGACAAGCAGCCCCTCTACCGAATCATCGTCCTCTATCTCAGCAAGCTTTGGAAGGACGTGGTCGTATTTCGTGGTTTTGCTGTTGCTGGACAGATTCTCATGGCCCTCTACCTCGCCGATGATGGAAAGCAGATGGATTTTTCTCTTTCCCGAATTATCTTCCAGAGTCATCTGGCCGTATTCTTCCAGCTTTTCGTCTTCCCTCTGTTCGATGTCTTTCTCAGTCTTTTTTTCGTCGAGATGATCCTGTCTCGTTCCATTTTCCGGACTGTGATCCTCCGTTTCGTTATTTCTATTGTCAAATTGATGGTCACTCATCTTAGAAAACCTCCTTATAAGCAGATATTTGGTAGTCTTCTTATGATGTGGAATCAATGGCCTTTTTATGCCTGACTTCCCGACCGGGATAAATTCCAATTCCTGCCATTAAAAAGCCAGCCGGTTGCTAAGAGTGGCTGCTCTCACTCATTCCTTCCCTCTGAAAACCGAGATACCTCGTTCCCTGAAATGTCACCTTCCCCACATCGCCTTCTGCCAGCAGTCCGTATTCATTTCCGGACATTCCGAGTTCCATCCGGTCTCCGCTTTCGAACTGGAAAGTTGCATAATAAGACGTTACATTTGAATAAGTATCCATCTCTCCCTGCCTTCTGTGGCGGCGTGACACCTCTGTTCTTTTGGCTACAATAATACTGTCCACAGTCAGTACCGGCGAATGGTTGTTTGAATTCCACTGCGAAATTCCTTTCACCAGAGCCACCACGAAAATGGCGGCTATCAGCAGAAACATCAATCCGAAAATCACCGGAAACAGCTGAAACATCAGGTCAAATCCCCCGTAAAACGTACTCATACTTACACATCCCTTCTTGTAATTGCTGTCTTTATATTTTTCTTATTATAATATATTGTCAGAAATTTTTCTTTTCTTTTTCCTTAACGTTTTCTTTTTTCTTTCACTTTCAAACGACTCGTACCGCCATACATGGACATTTGTCTCATTAGTACATACATATTTTGTGGGTATCACAATATTTTAGTTGTGATTACAACAAGGTGTTGACTTTGATACTTTTCCATGATAAACTACAAACCAACATAAAAACGGTCACTTAGGTATGCCAATGGGGGCAGCGTGGGGATTTACTCGCGCTGCTTTTGTGCAAATTTATACAGATTGTGACTGTATTACGACAGCTTACATGCCTGATAATCCTCAAATACGCATGTGGGCCATCGTCATCAAAGAGAGAAAAGGAGAGATAGCATGAATAACTTTTTCATCGCACAGACATTTGGTAAGTCCTCTAATTATACGGATATTCCAAACAAATTATTTAAAGAGCATGATGTCAAGAAGGGGCTCCGCAACGAGGATGGCACTGGTGTCAGAGTCGGCTTAACCCGTGTTTCCGACGTTGTCGGCTACGAAATCCAGGATGGAAAAAAGGTCAATGTACCTGGCAAGCTATTCTATCGCGGAATCGAAATCAGTGACCTGGTGAATGGAAAAGGAAATTCCCGGTACGGTTTCGAGGAGACCGCTTTCCTTTTACTGTTCGGTTACCTTCCATCTAAGAAGGATTTGAATGAATTTACGGGAATTATCCGTCACTTCTATCCGCTTCCGGACGAATTTTTAGAGAGACATTTACTGCGCACTCCATCGCGCAATTTAATGAACAGTCTGCAGCAGAGCACGCTGGCCCTCTACAATTATGATGAGGAACCGGATAATGTGGATCCCTATCAGACGCTTTTAAAGGGAATCAGCCTTCTCTCAAAGCTTCCTTCCCTGGCTGTCTACGCCTACCAGAGTAAAATTCATACATATGACAGAGAGAGTTTAATCATCCACTATCCGAAGGATGAGTACTCCATTGCTGAGAATCTGCTCTATATGCTTCGCCGCGACGGAGAATTTACAGAACAGGAAGCAAATCTTCTCGACGTCATGCTGATGATTCACGCGGATCACGGCGGCGGAAATAACTCCACCTTCACCAACGTTGTTATCTCCTCAACCGGATCTGATTTCTTCTCCACCATCAGCGCGTCCATCGGCTCATTGAAGGGGCCAAGACATGGCGGTGCGAACCAACGCGTCGTGGAGATGATGGCGGACATGCAGAAGGAGATCGGTCTGGAGCCCAGCGACGAACAGCTCCGCGAG
>CAUEKH010000139.1 GCA_959018155.1 uncultured Hungatella sp. | reverse complement strand
TGTCAGACCGGGCTGGTTCTATCATACGTATGAGGATGATAAGGTGAGAAGCTTAGAGAACCTGGTCCATATCTACGACCGGGCTGTAGGCGGGAATGCCACGATGCTTCTTAATATTCCGCCAACTCCGGAGGGACTGTTCCATGAGACGGACGTGAAGCGCCTGGAGGAACTGGGTGATTTTCTGCGCAGACGCGAGGCTGTGAACCTTGCTGAGAGCGGTGAGGAAAGCAGGGAAGATGATGGAGAGAGTCTGCGGATTACCTATCAGTGGAAGGAGCCGGTAACGGTTTCTCTCGTTATTTTGATGGAAGACATCAGAAAGAGCCAGCGGATTGAACGGTTCCGGATACTCGATGAAGAGGACGGGGCGGTTCTCTATGAGGGCGGTGCTGTCGGATATAAGAAGATAGCAGAGTTTGACGCCAGAGAGACGAAAGGACTTACGGTGGAAGTTCTGGAATCCCGGGGAACGCCGGAAGTGTCTTTTGTGGGAATCTACGGAGCACAGGAGAGATAGCAGGAAGCAATATGAAGAAGAATATTCTGTCTGATTTACTGCTGACTTTTATGCAGATTGGCATATTCACCTTTGGAGGGGGATATGCCATGATTTCTATGATTGAGAACGAATGCGTTGAAAAAAAGAAGTGGATTACCCATGATGATATGATGAATGTCACGGTGATTGCCGAGTCTACACCAGGGCCGATCGCGATCAACTGTGCTACCTTTGTGGGCTATCAGCAGGCTGGCTTTCCTGGCGCGTTGGCTGCTACGTTGGGGATTGTCCTGCCGTCCTTTGCTGTGATTTACGTGATTTCGAAGTTTCTGGATAATTTCCTTGAAATTGCTTTGATTGTAAGCACATTGAAAGGCATTAAAATTGCTGTTGGTATTCTGATACTGGATGCCGCCATTACAATGATCAGGAAAATGAAGAAAAATATATTATCACGCATGATTATGGGGATGTCTTTTCTTGTCATGCTTTTAATCAATATTTTTTCCTGGAATTTTTCAACCATCAGCCTGATGATGATTGCTGCGGCTGTCAGCCTTGTCCTGCATGTGGGGAAAGGTGCTCGGGAACAGCAGAAGAAGGGCGGTGCGGGGACATGATTTACCTGGAACTGTTTTTCGGATTTCTGAAAGTTGGCTGTTTTGCATTTGGTGGCGCATATGGGGCAATTCCCCTGATTCGCGATGTCGTGCTTTCTTATGGCTGGCTGACGGATGAGGAACTGGCTTATATGATTGCTGTCAGCGAGAGTACACCAGGCCCAATCATGGTGAATCTTGCAACATACGTTGGAAGCAGCCAGGCCGGTTTTCCCGGTGCACTCCTGGCGACTTTGGCGGTTGTGCTTCCGTCATTTATCATAATCCTGCTGGTCCTGGTTGTTTTGAAAACACTGTTGAAAAACAGTTATTTCCAGGCGATTCTGCGTGGATTAAAGCCGTGTATAATCGGAATTATTCTGGCGACCGGAGTTTATATGACAGTGAGCAACTGCATTTCCCTGACAGGGGATAACCGTGCGAATATACGGGCTGTGATGATAGCTGCTGTTTTAGGGGGGATTACTGTTGGTGCAAAACCGATTTTAAAGAGGAAGATTTTCCCCATCATGCTGATTGTACTATCAGCATGTCTTGGTATTGTTGTATATGGCGTGTGAGCACGTTCTTTTTCAGAGGGCGCAGGTGGACATGAAATTTTATGTCTCCTGCGCCTTTTATGATGCTGGTCTGCTGTCGGTGGTATTTTTACTGAGACGATAACTGGATTCTGGTGTTTCTGCCTGTTCCGAGGATAGAAAGCAGGTAAGTTCCATTTCTGAAGAACGTTACACGGGTGTTGATAATCGGGTTGGCCAGGATGCCGCTTCGATAGATGGTCAGCCGGTAGGTCCCCGGTGTAATATAAAGGAAACCGGAAACGTTCATGGATGGAAGGTTGGAAAGAACTAAGCGGGCATTTAAATAGATATTCAGTGGTTCCCGGATGGTGGTCGCGTTGTAGAAACGGACACGGGCCGGCTGCGGCAGCAGGTTATAGGCGGGGCCAAATAACTGCCAGGTCCAGTACATGAGATTGTTGTTTGGACGGAAATTGATTGTGGTATCCGGAACGAAATTTGGCATGACATCAGGGGAAACCTGAGAGAAATCTGTCATGGTATCAGGTGATATCTGAGAGAAATCTGGCATGGTATCAGGTGATATCTGAGAGAAATTTGGCATAGCATCAGGAGAAACCTGAGAAAAATCCGTCATAGCATCAGGAGAAACCTGAGAGAAATTTGGCATGACATCAGGAGAAACCTGAGAGAAATCCGTCATAGCATCAGGGGAAACCTGGGAGAAATCCGACATGGTATCAGGGGAAAACTGGGAGAAGTCCGCCATGGTATCCGGGGAAAACTGAGAGAAATCCGTCATGGTATCCGGGGAAACCTGAGAGAAGTCCGTCATGGTATCAGGGGAAATCTGAGAGAAATCCGTCATGGTATCAGGGGAAAACTGGGAGAAGTCCGCCATGGTATCAGGAGATACCTGGGAGAAGTCCGACATGGTGTCCGGGTTGGAAGCGCCAAAATTCCGGGAAAAGCCCGGAGCCATATTCTGTCCTAAGTCCGGAGTTATATCTGGTATGGTATTTGGAACTGTATCCGGCATTACATTCTGAATGACTGCGTCCGGGCTGGAAAGATAGGATGTAAAAAGGCGTAAGTCGGGGTCGACAGATACATTGTTGTCATATTCGTAAATTTCCATAAAGTGCGCACCTCGATATGATTGATATAGTGCCATTATATGGAGGAAAAAGTGCGCAGGTGTCTGGCCAAAAAATTAATAAAAGAGAAAGAGACAGGAGCGGTATTTTGTGATAAACTGAAGAAAACAGCAGGAATGGAATTCTGGACAGGAAGGGGAAAAGTATGGAGGATAAGAAACTATATAATAAAATTATGATAGTGGCATTCGTGATTATCGTTGTTCTGCTGATAGCCGGGATTTACAGCCGTCAGAGAAGCAGCGATGTAGAATTTTATGTACCCCAGGGAACGGTTCAGGAACTTTGATATGAGATTTATAATTGTAAAGGCAGAGGAAAATGAGAGCCGGCTTTTCGCGGATATCATCGAGGCGGCATGGAATTCTCTGGAGAAAAAGGAATGGTTTTCTGCTGATAATGCGGAATATATTGACCGGATGATGAAAGAAGGGCGCGGGATGGGGTATAAGGCTGTCGAAACGGAGAGCGGGGCGACGGCTGGGGTGTTCCATGTGACATTTCCTGGGCTGTCGGAGGAGAATCTTGGCCGCGATATCGGGCTTGAGGAGGAGAAACTGGATTTGGTGGCGCACATGGATTCGGTGGCAGTCCTTCCGGAATATCGGGGGCATGGGCTTCAGATGAAGTTAATGCAGACAGCCGAACGGGAACTGGAAGGTATGGGGATCCGTTATCTGATGTGCACGGTCCATCCGGATAATGGGTACAGCAGACGGAACATGGTGCGGCAGGGGTATCGCGCTGTGAAGAAAGTTTTCAAGTATGGCGGTTATGAACGAGAGATTTTTCTTAAGATGATTCCGGCATCTGAGGAAAATCCCATGCCGGCGTTTGAGGAAAAAACAGGTCAACGTTTGAGTAAAAATTGATTGACGGAAATCATTTTTTTTCGTATACTTTCTATAACGGATGGCAGAAGCTACCAAATTGATTTGCAGAAGCAGATGATTGCAGTAAGACAATAACACACAGAGTGGTTAAAACAGGATAGAGAGAGCAGATACCAGGAAGGTATGGGTATTCCCAAGGAATACGCGGTATGTTCCTGGTATTTTTTTGTCAGAAAGGCAGCAAAAGGTGGTTAAAAATGAGGATAAATAAATGGATGACAGGGGTTGCAGCGGCTCTGGCAGTTGCTGTGATAGCGACAGGATGTGGTGCAGGAAAAAAGGCTGCGGACGCCGGGGCGGGAGGCCAGGGAGATGGGAAGCAGACGGAAAGCCAGCAGGCGGGAAACCGGCAGTCAGGGGGCCAGCAAGCGGGAAACCAGCAGTCAGGAAACCAGCATTCAGAGGAAAAGGACAGCGTGATTGTCGTCATGGGGCCGTCATCTGAGCCGGAAGCCGGATTTGACCCGGCATATGGCTGGGGAGCCGGTGAACATGTCCATGAGCCGCTGATTCAGAGTACTTTGACAATTACAACCACAGATTTGAAAATCGGCTACGATCTGGCGGTTGATATGGAAACGAGCGAGGATGGACTTACGTGGACTGTAAAAATCAGGGATGACGTCAAATTTACTGATGGGGAGAAACTGACGGCTGAGGATGTGGCATTTACCTATAATACTCTGAGAGATACGAGTTCCGTCAATGATTTTACGATGTTAAAAAGCGCCGAGGCGGTGGATGATACCACGGTTGTATTCCATATGAACAGGCCGTATTCCATCTGGCCGTATACCATGGCGATTGTGGGGATTGTGCCGGAGCACGCATATGGCGCTGATTACGGAGAGCATCCCATTGGTTCCGGCCGTTACATCATGAAGCAGTGGGATCGGGGGCAGCAGGTGATTTTCGAGGCTAATCCTGACTACTACGGGGAGACTCCGAAGATGAAGAAGGTGACGGTCCTTTTTATGGAGGAGGATGCGGCATTTGCGGCTGTGCAGTCGGGGCAGGTAGATTTGGCTTATACGGCGGCTTCCTATTCTGACCAGGCGGTGCCGGGCTATGAGCTGCTTTCCTTTGAAACCGTGGATAACCGGGGGTTCAATCTGCCGGCGGTGCCTTCCGGAAATTCAAATGAAGCGGGAGTCCCCCTCGGAAATGATTTTACAAGCGACGTTCTCGTGCGACGCGCCATCAATATCGGAATCGACCGGAGTGAAATGATTGAAAATGTGTTAAATGGCTATGGCAGCCCTGCCTACAGCGTCTGCGACAAGATGCCATGGTATCAGGAGGCGGCAGAGACGGAATACAATCCTGAGGAGGCCGGGAAACTTCTGGATGAGGCCGGCTGGCTGGCTGGAAAAAATGGCATCCGGGAAAAGGATGGAAAACAGGCGGGATTTACGCTTATTTATCCGGCCGGGGATTCAGTGCGGCAGGCGCTCGCTGCTGACACTGCAAATCAGCTGAAGGAAATCGGGATTAAAGTGAAGACGGAGGGGGCCGGCTGGGATACGGCATACGACCGTGCACAGTCGGAACCACTGATGTGGGGGTGGGGCGCCCACACGCCCATGGAACTTTACAATATCTACCATACGATTGCGGGAACCGGGACAGCCGAGTATTCTCCGTATTCGAATGAGACGGTAGATAAGTATATGGACGAGGCGCTTGCCAGCAGCAATCTGGAAGAATCCTATGAACTCTGGAAAAAAGCCCAGTGGGATGGGACGACGGGAATTACACAGGAAGGCGATATCCCGTGGATCTGGCTGGTCAACATCGACCATTTATACTGGGCAAAAACGGATTTGCTTGTAGCGGCTCAGAAAATTCATCCGCACGGCCATGGCTGGTCTATTGTCAACAACGTGGACCAGTGGTCATGGGAGTAGAGAAGGCGGAGAGTAAAGGACGGAACGGTTGTTTTGGGAAAAAATACGTGTTTTTTTATTGCTAAAAATTTTGTTCGGATGGCGGTCCTTCTGTTTCTCGTAAGTGTGATGGCGTTTTTTCTCGTGTCGAAATCGCCGCTGGATCCGCTGAAGACGAATGTGGGCCAGACGGCTCTTGGGTCCATGAGCAGGGAACAGATCGAGAAGCTGGAAGAGTACTGGGGAGTAAATACGCCTCCTGTGGAACGCTTCTTTTCCTGGGCGGGGGACTTCTTCCGGGGAGATATGGGGACTTCGCTGCTGTACCGCCAGCCGGTGGCTCATGTGATTGCGGTGAAATTAAAGGACTCCTTATGGCTGATGGCTGCGGCGTGGATCATTTCCGGCGCAGCCGGGCTGGTACTTGGGATTGCGGCGGGGGCGTGCCGCGGCAGAGCGGCGGATCGGGTGATTTCCGCCTACGCCCTGGTGACTGCCAGCACGCCGGCATTCTGGCTGGCTCTGGTTCTGCTGATGATTTTTGCGGTGTGGCTGAAATTGCTGCCGATCGGATTCAGCGTGCCGATTGGACTGGAGGCTTCCAGCGTGACGGTTCTGGAGAGGATCCGCCATGCGGTCCTTCCGGCCCTCACGCTGTCGCTGACGGGGACCTCCAACATCATACTCCACACGAGGGAGAAGATGATTGAAGTCATGGAGAGTGATTACGTGATGTTTGCACGGGCGAGAGGAGAATCGTCCGGGCGGATTATCTGGCGGCATGGGCTGCGCAATATTATTATTCCGGCAATGACGCTTCAGTTTGCCTCGGTCAGCGAGATATTTGGCGGATCGGTGCTGGTGGAACAGGCATTTTCTTATCCCGGAATCGGGCAGGCCGCTGTGACTGCCGGGCTTGGCGGGGACGTTCCCCTTCTGCTTGGGATTACGGTTATCAGTGCGGCCATTGTATTTGCGGGAAATTTTGTGGCAAATGTACTTTATGGGGTGGTGGATCCGAGAATCAGGAAATCTTTTTCCGGACAAACGGGAGAAAGAAATCACACTGATGGGAGGATGCGGATGTGAAATACCATTTTGTGGAAAATG